>JAWLGW010000849.1:0-3653 GCA_041690735.1 Planctomycetota bacterium | reverse complement strand
CGGTCCGCTCTCTGCGGCGGGGGCGTCGGGGGCGGGGGCGTCCGGGCCGGGCACGTCCGGGGCGGGCACGTCCGGGGCGGGCGCGTCCGGGGCGGGCGCGTCCGGGGCGGGCGCGTCGGGGGCGGGCGCCTCGTCAGGGTGCCGGGCGGAGCGGGCTACCTTGTCCCTCTTCCCGGCGGCATACAGCCGCCGCCGCCGCCACTCCTCGAACTGCCGCGCCCCGCGCCGAGACACCCGCGCGTAGATCACGGTCCCGAGCACCGCCAGGACGAAGATCCCGATCGCCCCGAACAGGATCGGGTCGTTCATGTAGTCCCACCGCGGCGGGGTGGGGACGCGCTCCAGCGACTTGACCAGCAGGTGGGGCATGCTCTTGATGCCCTCGGCCGTGTCGAACCGGTGCACCTTGAGGAAGGCGCCCACGAGGTCGACCGCCTCCCCCGGCTCGGGGTCGAAGGTCTTGTCGGTGACGGAGACGAAGTACAGCTGGCGCTGGTCGCTGAGGAACACGCCCTGCCACACCCAGGCGAGGTCGGTGCCGGTCTCGTTGGGGTAGCGCTCCAGCACCCGCTGGTAGAGCGGGATCATGAAGCCGCCCCGCAGCCGGGTGAACTTGCCGCGCGCCGCCTGGCGCCCCTCGTCGCTCTTGAGCTGGTCCCAGGTGAAGGTGCCGTACGCCTCGGGCGCCGCCGCCACCTCGGCGTCGGGCAAGAAGTGGACCCGCGCCATCAGCTGATAGAAGGCCGGCTCCTCGACCACGTCCAGCCCGCCGTCGACCACCCCGGCCACCACCGTGGGGTCGTACACGAAGGGCTGCGTCGAGCCGACCGGCGCGGCGCCCGACTGCCGCGCCTCCCGCTCCTCCTCGTAGCGCTGCAGCGTCGACAGGGCGCGGGCCGGGTCCTGCCCGCCCCGCGGGAGCACCCCGGGGTCGATCGGCGCCCGGGGGCGCGGGCCCGGGCTGACGGGGAGGCCGGGCTCGGGCGCCGGCGCGCTCATGAACCCCTCGCGGAACACCACCCCCAGGAACAGGAGCAGCACCACCGCCATGGCGACCAGCCGGTGGCGCTCCTGGCGCGACATGAAGTCCGCGCGGGCGATCTCGGAGTCGTAGCTCATGCGCGTCCCGCTGGGAGCGTGGGGGGAGTTGCTCATGCCTCGCCCACCCGCGGCGGGGAGCGAGGGTTCCCATTGTGCAAGAAATCCTGGGACCGGAAGGGAAAAGGCGGCTACGCCACCCCGACCCGCGCCCGCGCCGCCTCGACCAGCCCCTCGAACAGCGCGCTGCCGGCGGGGCCCTGCAGCTCCTCGGGGTGCCACTGCACGCCGAGGACGAAGCTGCCGTCCGCGGCTTCGATCGCCTCGACCACGCCGTCGGGCGCTCGCGCCGACACCACCAGCCCCCGCCCCGGCGCCCGCACGGCCTGGTGGTGGCGGGAGTTGACCTCCAGCGTCCCGCTGCCCGCCAGGCGCGCCAGCAGCGTCCCCTCCGCGACCTCCACCGTGTGGCTGGCCCGGTGGTCCAGGCAGCCGGGCACCTCGTCGGGGACGTCCTGGATCAGCGCCCCGCCGCCTGCCAGGGCCAGGAGCTGCTCGCCGTAGCACACCCCCAGGAAGGGGAGCCCGAGGCGCATCACGGCCCGCACCAGGCGCTTGCCGTGCTCGAGGCGGCGGGCGTCCACCGCCACGAACCGGGGGCAGGGGCGCTGCTCCTCGCCCCACTCGGCGGCGTGCAGGTCGTCGCCCCCCGGCACCACCACCGCGTCGAGGCGCGCGAGCACCTCGGCCTCCACCCCCTCGGGGGACGGCGGCAGCAGCACGGGCGCCCCGCCCGCGGCCACCACCTGGTCGAAGTACGCCTCGTAGCACTTGGCGTAGCGACGCCCGCTGGCGCTCGGCTCCAGGTCCACCTCGATCCCCACCAGCGGTCGCGTCACCCTGCCTCCGGCGCCCCCTGCCTTCTCTTCGGCCAGGCAGAGGCGAGACTTGGGCCAGGGGCAGCCCAACGCCCCGGCCCGCCGAGCGTAGAGCATGACATGAGCACCAGCCCTCTGCACCGCACCCCCCGCGGGACCTTCCCCCTGCTGTTCGCCGCCCTGGCCGGGGCGGCGCTGGGCGCCGGCCTCACCGGCGAGCGGACCGGCGCGCGCGGGGGGGACGACCCCGCGGGCGCCCCCGCCGTCCCTGCGGAGGGCCCTCGCTCCCTGTCCCACGCCTTCCGCGAGGCGGCCAGGAAGGTTCGCCCGGCGGTGGTCACGATCACCACCGAGCGGGCGGTCAGCGGCGACGGCCCCTTCGAGCAGTTCGCCAAGCAGTTCGAGTTCATGGACCGGCTGCTGCGCGGCGGCGAGCGCCGCCCCAGCGCGCGGCTGGAGCGCAGCTCGGGCACCGGGTTCCTGATCCAGGCCGACGGCCTGGCCCTGACCAACAACCACGTCGTCGCCGGCGCGGAGCGCGTCTCCGCCAAGCTGCCCGACGGGCACCGGGTGGAGGCGCGGGTGATCGGGACCGACCCCCTGAGCGACCTGGCGGTGCTGCGCCTCGAGCCGCGCGCCGACGGGCGCCCCTACTCCACCGTGGAGCTCGGCGACTCGCGCGCCCTCGAGGTGGGCGACTGGGTGCTCGCGGTCGGCAACCCCTTCGGCCTCGACCAGACCGTCACCGCGGGCGTGGTCTCCGCCAAGGGCCGCTCCCGGGTGGGGATCGCCCACTACGAGGACTTCATTCAGACCGACGCCGCCATCAACCCCGGCAACTCCGGGGGGCCCATGCTCGACCTCGGGGGTCGCGTGGTCGGCGTCGCCACCGCGATCGCCTCCCAGAGCGGCGGCTATCAGGGGGTGGGCTTCGCGATCCCGATCGCCATGACCAAGAAGGTGGTCGAGGACATCGTCGCCCACGGCCGCGTGGTGCGCGGCTGGCTGGGGGTCGCGGTTCAGGAGGCCTCCCCCGAGCTGCTGGCGCGCCTCGAGCTGTCGGGGCGCCCCGGCGCGCTCCTGTCGGGGGTCGTCCCCGGCAGCCCGGCGGAGGCGGCCGGCCTCCTGCCCGGGGACTACCTGGTGGCGCTGGCGGGCCGTCCGGTGATCGACGCCACCCAGCTCAGCCACCTGGCCGCCTCGCTCCCGGTGGGCGAGCCCGCCACCCTCACGGTGATCCGGTCCGGCTCCGAGCTGACCCTGCCGATCACCCCCACCGAGCGCCCCCGCGAGGGGGACGAGGCGCCGCAGCGGCCCGAGCCCGAGGCCACGCCCGCCCCCACCCCCGAGGTGGGGATCGTGGCCCGCGACCTCAACCCCGAGCTGGCGGTCTACTTCGGCTATCCGCCCGAGGCGCAGGGCGTGATCGTGGTCCGGGTGGCGCCAGGCTCCCTGGCCGCCCGCCATGGCGTGCGCCCCGGCATGCTCCTGCTCGAGGTCGAGCGCCAGGCGGTGCCCACCCTCGACGCCCTCGACGCCGTGCGCGCCACCCTCGACCCCAGCCGCGGCGTGCTGCTGCGCATGTGGGACGGGGAGTACGCGACCTTTGTCCTGCTCCATTGAGGCGTCGTCGAGGGGGCTTCGCCCCCCGAGGCTGTCGCAATAGAGAAGAGCTTGCCTCTGTTACGTGCCCGTGCCCGTGCCCGTGCCCGTGCCCGCGAGGTTTCGGGCACGGGT
>JAWLGW010000848.1:0-3656 GCA_041690735.1 Planctomycetota bacterium | reverse complement strand
AGCGTCATCACCTCGCGCGCCCTGCCCGACGTGCGCGACGGCCTCAAGCCCGTGCAGCGGCGGATCCTGCACGCCATGCTGGCCGACCTCAACCTGCGCCCCACCGGCCGCTTCATGAAGTCGGCCAAGGTCGTGGGCCAGGTGATCGGTAACTACCACCCCCACGGGGACACGGCGATCTACGACGCCATGGTCCGCATGGCGCAGCCGTTCTCGCTCCGCTACCCGCTGGTCGACGGCCAGGGGAACTTCGGCGCGATCACCGGCGACACGGCGGCCGCCTACCGCTACACCGAGGCCCGCCTGCAGGCCCTCGGCGCCGACCTCATGGAGACGATCCGCGAGGACACCGTCGAGTGGCTGCCCACCTTCGACGAGACCGGCCGCGAGCCCGAGGTCCTGCCGGTCCCGGTGCCGCTGATCCTGCTCAACGGGGCGGCGGGGATCGCCGTCGGCATGGCGACCAACATCCCCCCCCACAACCTGCAGGAGGTGGTCAAGGCCACCACCGCCCTGATCGACAGGCCCGACACCTCGGTGGCGCAGCTCATGCGCTCCTTCAAGGGCCCCGACTTCCCCACCGGCGGCGAGATCCTGGCCACCCGGGACGAGCTCAAGGAGGTGTACGAGAAGGGCCACGGCTCGATCAAGCTGCGGGGGACCTACCGGGTGGAGGAGGTCAAGACCAAGAGCCAGCGGGTGCCGCGCGCCCACATCGTGATCGACTCGATCCCCTACGGCAGCAACACCGGGCAGGTGCTGGCCAAGATCAAGGAGCTGGTCGAGGGCAAGAAGCTGCCCCAGGTGGCCCACGTCTCCGACCAGACCAGCGAGGACGACGGCGTCCGGCTCGTGCTCGAGCTGCGGGGCGACGCCGGCGAGGCCGACCCGGCCCTGATCATGGCGGCCCTGTACCGTCTGACCCCGCTGGAGACCTCCTACGGAATCAACCTGACCTGCCTGTTCCCCACCCCGCGCACCGGCGTGGGGCGGCCCGAGCGCCACTGCGACCTCAAGACGATCCTGCAGAGCTGGCTCGAATTCCGGTTCGCGACCGTCACCCGCTCGCTGGAGTACCGCAAGCGGAAGCTCGAGGAGCGGCTCCACATCCTGCGCGGCTTCCAAGTCGTGCTCGACAACCTCGACGCGGCGATCAAGCTGGTGCGCGGCGCCAAGGACCGCGCCGACGCCCGCGCCAAGCTGTGCAAGCGCTTCAAGCTCGACGAGGAGCAGGCGAACGCCGTCCTCGACATCCAGCTGTACAAGCTGGCGCAGCTGGAGCAGCAGAAGATCCTGGGCGAGCTGGCGGAGAAGGAGAAGGAGCGGCGCCGGATCGAGAAGCTGCTCAAGGGCGACAAGCCCCGCTGGACCCTGATCAAGGACGAGCTGGCCGAGTACGCCAAGCGCTACGGCGACGCCCGCCGCACGACCTTCGTGTCGGAGGCCGAGGACGAGGCGCATCAGTTCGACCTCGCCACCGCCCTGATCCAGAAGGAAGACACCCACGTGGTCGTCAGCGCCCAGGGGCGCCTCAAGCGGATCCGCAAGCTGGACGACACCAGCAAGCTGCGGCTGCGCGAAGGCGACGAGCTGCTGACGGTGGTGCAGGGCTCCACCCTGGCCACGGTCGCCTTCTTCACCAACTTCGGCTCCGCCTACGTGATGCGGGTCAACGACGTGCCGCCCACGGCCGGCTTCGGCGACCCGATCCAGAAGTTCTTCAACTTCAAGGACAAGGAGCGGGTGGTCGACGTGGTGAGCTTCGACGCCCGCGTGACCGACGCCGCCGCCGGGCTGGTGGTCGTCACCGCCGGCGGTCAGGGGGTGCGGGTCCCCCTCGAGCCGCACCTCGAGCCCTCCACCAAGGCGGGCCGCAAGTTCGTGCGCCTCGGCAAGGGCGACGAGGTGGTGGCCGCGCAGGTCGTGCCCCCCGACAGCACCGGGCAGGTGCTGATCGCCACCAGCAAGGGGAACGCGCTGGTGTTCCCGCTCGATCAGCTCCCCGAGGTGGCGGGCGTCGGCAAGGGCAAGCGGGCGATCAAGCTGCGCAAGGGCGCCCAGGTGATCGGGCTGTCGCTCACAGGCGAGCTGAAGGTCGAGAGCACCCGCGGCGGCGAGCGCAAGGTGTCGGCCGGCGACCTCGCCCTGGGCGACGTCGGCGACGAGGGCGACGAGGTGATCCGGTTCGGCTTCCGCCGCGCGCTGCGGCCCGAGCCCCACCTGGTCGAGCTCCCGGCTGACGATGAGTAGGGACGAGTAGAGAGGACGAGGAGTGGCCAAGAGCAGCTACACCGCCAAGGACATCACGGTCCTCGAGGGCCTCGAGCCGGTCCGCAAGCGGCCCGCCATGTACATCGGCGGCGTCGGCAAGGACGGCTACCACCACCTGCTGGCGGAGATCCTCGACAACTCCATCGACGAGGCCATGAACGGCCACGCCTCGGCGCTCACCGTCAGCCTGGCGGCGGACCGGCGCAGCGTCACCGTCAGCGACGACGGCCGCGGGATCCCGGTGGACGTGCACCCCAAGCTGGGGCTGCCGGCGGTGACGGTGATCCTGACCACGCTGCACGCCGGCGGGAAGTTCGAGAAGAAGAGCTACGCCCACTCGGGCGGCCTGCACGGGGTGGGCGCCAGCGTGGTCAACGCCCTGGCCGAGCACCTCGACGTCACCGTGTGGCGCGACGGCCGCGAGTGGACCCAGAGCTTCTCCCGCGGCCAGGCGCTGACCGACCTCGTCAAGGGCGGCAAGGTCAAGGGGAGCGGCACCCGGATCACCTTCACCCCCGACCCCGAGATCTTCGGCCCCCGCCTGCGGTTCGACCCCGAGCGGGTGATCAAGGACCTCGACGATCGCTCCTTCGTCCACAAGGGCGTCAAGTTCGTGCTCCGCGACGAGGCGAGCGGCGAGGAGCGGACCTTCCGCCAGAGGGAGGGGCTGGCCGCGCTGCTGGAGCGGGCCATGAAGCTGCAGAGCCTGATCCCCACCGTGCCCGAGGTGTTCCGCCTCGAGCGCGAGGTGCCGGGCGAGGACGCCGACCTGTCGCGCCTCGAGGTGGTGCTCACCTGGACCAACGCCACCGGCGCGCAGGCCGAGGCGATCCGCAGCTACGTCAACGGCGTCCACACGCCGGCGGGCGGCACCCACGAGAGCGGCCTGCGGGCGGCGATCCTCAAGGCGATCAAGACCTACCTCGGCACCCACAACAAGCTGGTGCCCAAGGGGGTCAAGATCGGCAACGACGACATCCGCGAGGGGCTGCGGGCGGTGGTGTCGGTGTTCATGGCGGAGCCGCAGTTCCAGGGACAGACCAAGAGCCGCCTCAACAACCCCGAGATCGGCCCCGCCGTGGACGGTCTGGTGTGGCCCGACCTCGAGCAGTGGCTCAACGACCACAGCTCCATGGCCGAGGCGATCGTGGCCCGGATCGTCACCGCCGCCCGAGCCCGGGCGGCCAGCCGCGAGGCGGCGGCCGGGGTGCGCAAGAAGGGCAAGACCCACCGCCGCGGCGACCTCCCCGACAAGCTGGCCGACTGCTCCAGCAACAACACCGAGGAGTGCGAGCTGTTCATCGTCGAGGGCGACAGCGCCGGCGGCTCGGCCAAGCAGGGGCGCGACCGCAAGACCCAGGCGGTCCTCCCCCTGCGGGGCAAGA
>JAWLGW010000847.1:0-3658 GCA_041690735.1 Planctomycetota bacterium | reverse complement strand
TGTGCCCCGCCAGCTGCTCGGGCGCCATGGTGTGGGGCGTGCCCAGGAAGGCCCCGGTCTGCGTGAGGCGCTCCACGTCTGCGGCCAGGGCCAGCCCGAAGTCCGCCACCCGCAGGTGCCCCTGGGCGTCGACCAGCAGGTTCTCGGGCTTCACGTCCCGGTGGACCACGCCCTGCCGGTGGGCGAACCCCAGCGCCCGGGCGGCGTCCCGCACCAGCGCCACCCGCGCGGCGAGGTCGAGCTCGGGGAGGACGGCGTCCAGAGACCGGCAGCCCTCCACCAGCTCGTAGGCCAGCCAGGGGCGCCCGTTGTGCTCGCCGCCGCCATACACCCGCACGATCCCCACGTGGTGGAGCGAGGCGGTGATCTCCCCCTCGCGCTGGAAGCGGGCCAGCCGCTCCGCCGAGAGGCCCGCCTCGAGGACCACCTTGAGGGCGACCTGCCGGCCGCTCTCCACGTCGCGAGCCAGGAACACCGCCCCCATGCCGCCGCGGCCGAGCTCGCTCAAGACCTCGTACCGGTCGACGCGCCGCCCGGCCGGCGAGGACCAGCGGCCGCTGTCGGGCGCGGGGCGCGGTGCGAGAGGACCCGTCACGCGCGCATTGTGGCAGCACGCGGCGGCGTGCGCAGCGGCGTCGCCTCCTACAATGCGCCCCCATATGAGTGAGCTCACGACCTTCGCCGCGCTCCTGCCGCAGTTCCGCGCCGTCGCCTTCGACGCCTACGGCGTGCTGGCGGACGCCCGCGGCGCGCGCCCCGGCGCCGGCGCGCTGCTGGAGCGGCTAAGGCGCGAGGGCCCCCCCTGCGTGATCGTCACCAACGACGCCTCGCGCACCCCCGAGGGCGTGGCGGCGCGCATGGGCGACCCCTTGCCGGTGGACCGGGTGATCACCGCCGGCCTGCTGGCGCAGGAGCACCTCGCCGCCCACCACTCGGGCGGCCGGATCGGCCATCTCGGCCCGCCCGACAGCGCGGTGTACCTGGAGCGCGCCGGGTGCGCGGCGGTGCCGTTCCTGGCGGCGGACGAGGTGGCCTCGCTGGACGCGGTGTGCCTCATGGACGAGAGCGGCTTCCCCTGGCGAGAGGCCATGGACCGCCTGGTCGACCTGCTCCGCCGCCGCCCCGATCTGCCGCTGGTGGTGCCCAACCCCGACCCGGTGTTCCCTCGCGGAGACGGGACCTTCGGCGTGGCGGCCGGGGCGCTGGCGGCGCTGGTGGAGGCGGCCACGGGCGTGACGGCGCTCCGGCTGGGCAAGCCCGCGGCGCCCCTGTTCGAGCGGGCGCTGGCGCGCTTGCGCGAGGACCTGCCGGACCTTGGGCCGGAGGAGGTCCTGTTCGTGGGCGACACCCTGGCCACCGATATCGTGGGCGCGGCGGGCGCGGGGATGCGGAGCGCGCTGGTGCTGAGCGGGAACACGCCCGCGGAGGGCTGGCGGGAGGCGGTGGCGCGAGCGGAGGTGGCGCCGGAGTGGGTGGTGGCGGACGCGCTAGCGTGAGACGATTAGCAAGTTAGCAAATTATGCAATTGGGGGAGACGGGATTCGAACCCGTAACTCAAGTCTTTTAAGGACTTTGCCGCTGCCAGTTGGGCTACTCCCCCGGGTTCGATGATCTTGCCATGGTGAATGCCGGCTGTCAGGGTTGACTGACCGGCGCCTCACGTCGCAGGGCGCGCAAGCTGTAGCCGGCGCGCTCCAGCCGACGACGGACTGCGTTGTCGGAGACGCCGAGCTCCCGCGCGACCGCGGAGCACGTCGTCGCCTGCACCCTCTTGGCGAGCTCGGCCGCGTCGGGCCATTGCACGCGGTGGGTCCGGACGTGCGCGCACCGGATACACCGGGTGGCGCGGCGGGAGATCGAGGTCCCGCAGTCGCAGCAGTGGCTTGCTGGCGCCGCCGTCTTCTTTCGCGGCCTCGTTCGGGTGGCGAGGTGGCGCAGGTGGCAGCTCAAGCAACGCCGCCGCTTCCGATCCGCCTCCTCGCCGCAGTCGACACAGCGCCCCTTGGGCCCGCGCAGTCGGCGCAGGCACGGCGGACACCGCGACGTGGAGGTCGTGGAACTACCGCAGTCGATGCACTTCCGCTTGCCCCTGGGATAACGCCCCCAGTTTCGACCGGTATAGGTGTCGGTTTGTGAATGGCAGAGTGGACACAAGAGACGCAGGTTCTCGATCCGGTGGTCCCGGCTGTCGCCGTTGATATGGTCGAGGTGCAGGACCACCGGCTCGCCGAGGTAGATCAGCGGGCCGTCGTGGAAGAGGCAGCCGTCGGTGGCGCAGCGGTCTACGAGGAGACCTGCACGGATCAGGCGCTTCTTGAGCTGCGTGTTGCTCCGGAAGTCGCTGTCCTTGACCAGGATCTCCTCGAGCGGACGCGCGCGCCCCCACTCGTGCGTCTTCCCCTTGAGGTGACCCTGCCCCGTCCAGTGAGACGTGTCGAGCCCGAGCTCGCGGATCCGTCTTCGCGTCGTGGCGTAGTTCCCGCCCCGCGGCGCGAGCCCCAGGGCGCGGAGCGTCCCCGCCATGCTCAGGTTCGCGGCCACCGCCGCCCGGAGCTCGTCCTCGGTGTAGCTGGGTCGCGGCACGTCGACCTCCCCTCGCGCACTATGTTTGCGCTTCGTTAGGGTAGCGGTCGAGTCCGACAGGTCCGGTCAGCTGCGGAAGCGGTCGGCGTCGATGTGCAGCTTGTTGAGCTTCTCGTGCAGGGTCGCCCGGCCCACGCCCGCCTGGCGGGCGGCCTCCGAGACGTTGCCGGCGCACCGGCGCAGCAGGTGCTCGAGGTACAGGCGTTCGAAGGCGTCGCGAGCCTCGCGCAGGGGGAGCTCCAGCAGGCGGCCCTCGACCGGGGCCTCGCTCGCCGCCGCGCCGGGGGCCTCGCTCGCCGCTGCCACCGCTCTTGCAAGTTGGCGCACGTTGCCGGCGAGCCGGAGCGCTCCAGGGCCGCCGCGGCCGCGGGGTCGATCGGCTCGTCCGGCAGCCCCTCGCCGAACGAGGCGTCGCCGCGGACGAAGCTCAAGAATCGCGACCGAGCCCGGCGCGGTGAGCGACGACGACGGCTTGGAGGCGAGAGCTCACCTCGAGCTTGCGCAAGATGTTCTGGATGTGATTGCGCAGCGTCGCGCGGCTGACGTGGAGCATGGAGGCGATGACGCCGGTCTCGCGCCCTTCTGCCAGGAGCCGCAGCACCTCTCGCTCGCGCCGCGTGAGCCGGTCGAGGAGGTCCCGCTGCGACGAACGCGCCACGCCCTCGCCGTCGGGGTCGGGGAGCGCGCCCCAAGGCCGTGGCGCGCCGCAGGCCCGACCCTCCAAGACGGCGCCGCTGAAGACCACGAGCCCTAGCGCTGGGTGCTCACCCAGGCCCGGCGGCGGCTCCCGGACCGTGTAGCACACGTACTCCTGGGCGCTCGGGGTGGAGAAGACCGTCAGCGTGCACAGGTGAAGGCGGTGCTCGGCGTCGGCGTGCCGCAAGTACAGGGCGAGGGGCGGCGGCGCGGCTCCCCGTTGGGCGGCCTCCAGGGCCGAGCTCCGGGCGCCGTAATGCGCGTTCCCCCAGACGTCGTACGGGTGGAGCAAGGCGCCGAACGTGCAGCCGAGGACCTCCTCGCGTCGATGCCCCAGCACTCGCGTCGCCGCCTCGTTCCAGAAGATCACCTCGTCGCG
>JAWLGW010000846.1:0-3658 GCA_041690735.1 Planctomycetota bacterium | reverse complement strand
CTCGAACAGGCCGTACACGTGTACGGCGGGAGTGGGCGGCGGGCGCTCGAACAGGCCGTACACGTGTACGGCGAGCGGTGAGCGGCGGGCGCTCGGGCTGGCTGCCCACCCCGGGCCTCCGACCGCCGCGCGGGTGCGTTAGAACGGCGGCATGTCCGCTGCCGATTGCACCAACTGCGGAGCTCCGCTCGACGTCGAGGGGAGCGCCTGCGCCTACTGCGGGACGGTCACCGTCGAGGCCCGCGCCGCGGCGAAGGCGCAGGCGGCCGAGTTCGGCCCCCGCTCCCACGCCTTCTTCTGGACCTGCCTGGCGCTGTTCGCGGCCCTCGAGGTGGCCACGGGCCTGGCCCTCGAGTTCGGCCGCTACCGGCCCGGCGGCGGCGACCGCGAGGCCCTGTGCTGGGGGCTCATGTTTGGCGCCTGGCCGGCGCTGCTGCTGGTGCCAGGGGTCCTGTGGGGCCCGCGGCGGGGGAAGTGGGTGTCGGGGCTGTTCTTGATCTTGCCGGCCGCGGCGGTGTTGCTGGTGCAGTTCCTGACCACGCCCATGAGCGGGGACGACCTCGGCTTCGCGGCCGTGCTGCTGGCGGCGAGCTGGGTCTTCTACTACCTGGGGGCCGGGCTGCACGTGTGGATCCGCAGCGTCCGCAGCGCCGGCTGAAAACATGGACTTCCTGCCTGGACGCCGGTTGGCCGGTGGTATCGTGACGCCGCCCAGACTCGTCCCCCGAGCGCCTCGAGGCGGGAGGACCCATGCCTGCACCCGAGCGCGCCCTGACGCGCGAGCCCGAGGCCCCGTCCCTCGACCCTGAAGCGCTGACCGAGCTACCCGACCTCGTCGAGGCGCTGCCGGTGGGGGTGTTCACCCTCGACGCCGAGGGGGTGGTGCTCGCCTGGAGCGCCGAGGCGGCCCGCCTCACCGGGCTGCCGAGCGAGCAGGTGGTCGGGCGGCCGCTGAGCCAGCTCGACCAGCGCGGGGGCGAGGGCTTCGGGCGCCTGCAGCAGGAGCTCGACGGAGCGGCGCGCCTGGAGCGGACCTGCCGCCTGCGCGGCGCCGAGGGGCAGGAGCGGGCGCTGCACGTCGCCCTGCGCCCGGCGCAGGTCGCGGGGCTCACCGACGCCCGGGCGGGCGCGGTGGGTACCCTCGCCGCCGTCGGCACGCCGCGGGCCTCGGGCAAGCGGCCGCGGCCGGCGCGCTCGCCCCGCCAGCGGCTGGTCGGCGCCGGCAAGGCCCTCCAGGAGGTGGCCCGCCGGATCGGGCTGGCGGCGGAGAGCGACGTCACCGTGCTGCTGACCGGCGAGTCGGGCACTGGCAAGGAGCTGGCGGCGAGCGCGATTCACGCCGCCAGCGGGCGGGCCGACCGGCCCTTCCTCACGATCAACTGCGGGGCGATCCCCGAGGCGCTCCTGGAGAGCGAGCTGTTCGGGCACGTGCGGGGCGCGTTCACCGGGGCGATCCGCGACAAGGTGGGCCTGTTCCAGGCGGCCGAGGGCGGGACCCTGTTCCTCGACGAGGTGGCCGAGCTGAGCCCCCTCATGCAGGTCAAGCTGCTGCGGGCCCTGCAGGAGCGCGAGATCCGGCGGGTGGGCGACGAGAGGACGATCCGGTTCGACGCCCGGATCGTCTCGGCCACCAACCGGCCCCTGGCCCAGTTGGTGAGCGCCGGCGCCTTCCGCGAGGACTTCTACTACCGGATCCGGGTGTTCGAGATCCAGCTCCCCCCGCTGCGGGACCGGGTGGAGGACCTGCCCGGGCTGATCGACCACTTCGTGAGCGAGCTGCGGCCGGTGTACGGCAAGGAGGTGGTGGGCGTCGCCCCGGCGGTGCAGGAGGTGCTCGAGGCCTACCCCTGGCCGGGCAACGTGCGCGAGCTGCGCAACGCGGTCGAGCACGCCTTCGTGACCGTGCAGGGGGAGCGGATCCAGCTGGAGGACCTGCCGCCCGAGATCGCAGGGCACCGGCCGGTGACCGGCCCCACCACCCGCACGCCCCTCGACCGGGACCGGATCCTGGCCGCGCTGCGCTCGACCGGGGGCAAGCGGGCCGATGCGGCCCGCGAGCTCGGCGTCAGCCGGGTCACCCTGTGGAAGCGCATGCGGCAGCTCGGGGTGGCGAACGACGAGTTCGAGGGCGGCGCCTAGCCGCCCGCGTTAACCGTTAACCCGCGGCGTTGTGAACCCCCGTCGTCCACGAACGGCCCGGGGGGACCCTCCTCGCCGCCAGGCCCCCCGGAGGGCCGTTAACCCTTGCGACCCCTGGAGCGGGCGGCGTTCTACTCCCACGGCTTATGGCTTTGGTCGCTCTGGCCTCCGTCTTGCTTTGCTCCACGCCGCCGAGCGGTTGCGGCCGTTCTCACAGCTGTTGTTGGGTCCCGTTCGCATCGACTGCACTGCCGAAGGAGACGCCATGAGCGCCCCCGCCCACGACCATGACCCCGCGCTCGCGCTCAAGGCCGAGCTGCTGTCCCGCCCCGTCGAGCCGATCGACATCAAGAGCTTCGACGCGCGCCCCCTGATCCAGGCCTACGGCCGCACCGCCTTTCAGGCGCGCAACCTGGCCGCGGCCAGCGACGTGGTCGACATGATGATGGGCGACCACGAGTGCGGGGTGATCCTGACCCTGGCCGGCTCGCTGATCTCGGCCGGGCTCAAGGAGATCCTGATCACCCTGGTCGAGAACGACATGGTGGACGCGATCGTCTCGACCGGCGCCAACATCGTCGACCAGGACTTCTTCGAGGGGCTCGGCTTTCGCCACTACATGGCCCCGGGCTCGCCCGAGGCGCCGCCGGTGGACGACCCCACCCTGCGCGACCTCAAGATCGACCGGATCTACGACACGTACATCGACGAGGACGAGCTGCGGATCTGCGACGAGACCGTGCGCCAGATCTTCGACAGCCTGCCGGCGGGGGCCTACTCCTCGCGCGAGCTGGTGGAGGCCCTCGGCGCGCACCTCGAGCAGCACCACCCCAACGCCCGCTCGCTGGTGCTGGCCTGCCACCGCAAGCGGGTGCCGATCTTCGTCCCCGCCTTCAGCGACTGCTCGGCGGGCTTCGGGATCGTGCTGCACCAGACGCAGCGGCGGCTGGAGGGGAAGGAGGCGGTGGCCTTCGACTCGGGCAAGGACTTCCGCGAGCTGACCGAGCTCAAGCTGGCCTGCCCGCGCACCGGCCTCCTCATGCTGGGTGGCGGCGTTCCCAAGAACTTCGCCCAGGACGTGGTGGTGGCGGCGGAGCTGCTGACCGGCGACGACGTGGCCATGCACCAGTACGCGGTGCAGCTCACCGTCGCCGACCCGCGCGACGGCGCCCTGTCGGGCTCGACCCTGCGGGAGGCCTGCAGCTGGGGCAAGGTGGACGTGGTCCACGAGCAGATGGTGTGGGGCGAGGTCAGCGCCTTGTTCCCCCTGCTGGCGAGCGACGTCTACCACCGCCGCTCGTGGGAGGGCCGCCCCGAGCGCAAGTTCGCCGACCTGTGGGCGCCGGTGACCGAGCGCAGTCAGGGGGCGAAGGCATGAAGCCCTCGGCCGGAGGGCGGCCGGGGGGGCTGTCGACGCGAGTGCTGCTCGTGCTCGACGCCCCCGAGGCCGCCTCGGCCGAGGAGGTGCAGGCGCGGGGGGCGATCTCCCCTCGCGCCCGCGCCGAGCTGTTCGCCTGCG
>JAWLGW010000845.1:0-3662 GCA_041690735.1 Planctomycetota bacterium | reverse complement strand
CCTCGTCGAACACCGCGCGCGGGTTACCGAGCCGGGCCAGCTCGGCGGGCGCCAGGCCCAGCGCGTCCGGACGCAGCGAGGCCACCACCGGGGCCTGGATCGCCTCGGCCCCCTCGGCCAGCGCCAGCAGGTCGGCGACGTCGGCGCTGGTGGTGGCGAAGGCGAAGTCGACCACCGTGAGGCACAGCGGCGGTCCCTCCCCCGCGGCCTCCTCGACCGCGACCACCTGCCGGCGGAACACCTCCAGGAGCGAGGTCCGGTCGGTGTCGCACACCTCCAGGGCCACCTCGGCCCGGCGTGCCGCCCGGCTGGCCAGGAGGGTCAGGCCGCGCCAGGCCGCCTCGACCTCGCGGAACTGGGGGTGGCGGAGGACCTCGCTCACCTGCGCGTCGAGGAGCGCCTGGACCTCGGCCCGGGCGGCAGCGAGGTCCGGCCGGTTGGCGGCCTTGCGGGCGCCGCCGATCGCGCCGATCAACCCGCCGATAGCGGACGTGGCCCCTCCCCGGGGAGCGGAGGTCGGCGCCGGGGCGGGCGCCGGCTCGCCGGAGGGCGCGTCGACCATGGCGAAGATGCTGTCGAGCGTCGCGTCGCCGCCGCCGGCGCGCGGGGGCTGGAGGGCGGGGGCGGGGGCGGGGGCGGGCGTGTCGCCGCCGGAGCCGGACAGGGAGCGCTGGATCGCGCGCACGGCCCCCGCCAGGGCGGAGATGCCGTCGTAGCGGGCCAGCTCGTCGCGCAGGTCGGCGGCGCTCGCCTCTCCCCGCTCGAAGGCGTCGAGCCGCTCGAGGAGGCGCAGGGGGAGGGCGCAGGCCTCGATCCCCGCCGCCACCGCCGGCGGGTCGAGGTCCGCCAGGCGACGCGGGGTCAGCCGCACCTCCAGCCCCTTGGGGTCGCCGCCGATCCGGTCGGGGACGGTGAGGAACAGCGCCACGTCGAGCCGCGCCATGAGCCCGTCGAGGTCCGCAGGATCCACCTGCTCGCGCCGCGGCGCGCGCTCGGCGGGGAGGCCGCGGAAGTTGGCCAGCGCCAGGACCCGCAAGGGCGGCGGCGTGTATTCCAGCGGGCCCGCGGCGGCGGGCTGCAGGCGCGGCGCCGCGGGCTCCCGCCCGGGGGGCGGATCGCGGTCCGCGTCGCCCGTGTCGAACCCGAAGCCGATGCTCATGCCGATCGACCGCGGATCGATCCCCTCCGACTCCCCGCCCTGCATTGCCGCCTCCCCTGCCGTAGGTCCTGGCCGCGCAGTCTACCCGGATCCCCCGAGGGGTCCGGTGGCCCCCGGGGGAGCCCCCGCCTACAATCCCGCCCCCTTCAGGAGGAGGCGACGTGGCCGCGAAGTCGAAGAAGGTGTGGTTGACCTGGATGCCCGGCGGCGACGGCGCCCCCCAGGCGGCCGGCGAAGCCCTGGGCAAGCTCAAGAAGGTGGGGCTCCAGCCGGCCGGCGCCGTGTGGGTCGACGACCTGCCCAAGCACGGCTGGACCGAGCTCGGCGGACAGCTCGCCGACGCCGACGCCGCCGACGTGTGGATCGTCGCCGGCACCCGGGCCGAGCTGGAGGCGCCCGGCAACCGCTACGCCCTGTCGCTGGTCCGCGCCATGGCCGAGGAGATCCGCGGTCAGACCTTGCCGACGGTGATCGTGGGCCTCGACCACGCCCCCGACGCGGCGGCGCTGCCGACGCTGCTGCAGGGCGCCAAGGCGATCGACGGCTCCAGCGGCAACTGGGCGGCCAAGGCGCTCATCGCGATCCACGCCATGAAGGCGGCGCCCCTCGCCGCGCCCTATCGAGTCAACGTGATCGCGCACCAGTACTTCGGCCAGTGGTTCGAGGTGGGCCCCCGCGAGGGCGAGTGGGCCGGGGTCATGCTGGGCGTCGCGGGCGACGGCGTGCAGCTACAGGAGCACGCGGTGGGCGACCGGGGCGACCTGCCCGAGCGCACGGTGCTGGAGTACCCCATGCACGGGATCAAGGCCGAGATCGGCGGGACCGAGTTCGAGGCCTGCGCGGTCAAGAACGCCCTCGACCCCGCCCACTCCTACTGGGTGCAGGTCAAGGGCCAGCCGAGCCGGCTGTTCTTCGGCTCCCATCCTGAGTCGGAGGAGCAGGACGCCTGGGTGCTGACCCTGAGCTGAGCGGCTGCGGCCCCGCTCGACGCTGAGTCGAGCCCATGCCGCACCGGCCCTTACAATCGAAGGCGGACCGAAGGATCTCCAGCCTGGACTCGCCCCGCCGTCAATGGATAATAGGGTCCATTGACCGGGTAGAGGTTCCGAGGTGGCGCTCTTCGATCGACCTTCCTTCCTCCCCGGCGCTCCGGCGCCCCCTTCCCCAGGCGACCGTGCAGTTTCCACAGACCGTCGAGTACGCCCTGCGTGCCATGGCCTATCTGGTGACCTCCGCCGAGCCCGGCGACTCGGTGAGCGCCCACGTCCTGTCCGAGGGGACGGACATTCCCCTGGCCTACCTGTCGAAGGTCCTCCGCAAGCTGGTGCTGGCGGGGCTGCTCGACTCGCAGCGGGGGCACGGCGGTGGGTTCTCGCTGGCCCGGGCGCCCGAGCGGATCACCTTCGCGGAGGTCCTGGACGCCGTGGGCTACGAGGCGGTCTCGAACCGGTGCGCCTTCGGCATGGAGGAGTGCGACGCCAAGCACCCTTGCCCGCTCCACCCGGCCTGGGCGGACCTCAAGGAGCGGTTCACCGACTGGGCCACCCAGACCACGCTGGCGGACCTGCCCCGGGTCCTGGAGGAGCGGTAGCGCCGCGCCTCGCAGGGGGCCCGGTCGGTCGGAGCACCTCGCGCGGATGCGGGTCGTCGCGAGGAGTGGCTGCTGGACCGTCCCGGAGCGAGCACCCGCGTGAGGTGGCGCGACAAGGAGGTGCGGGCGTGAGCACCGAGTCCACCGTCTCTTACTGCCGAGGAGGAGAAGCCCGCACCTCCGCCGGAGCGTCTTCGGGGGGAATCTGGGGGGCGGAGCCCCCCAGAAACCACACAGGTGCGTAAATGAAGACGATCATCGAGCCCTTCCGGATCAAGGTGGTGGAGCCGCTGCGGCTGACCACCGTGGACGAGCGCCGGCGCTACCTCGAGGAGGCGGGACACAACCTGTTCCGGATCCCCGCCGAGCACGTGCTGATCGACCTGCTCACCGACTCGGGCACCGGCGCCATGAGCAGCGAGCAGTGGGCGGCGCTCATGCGGGGCGACGAGTCGTACGCCGGGGCCCGCAGCTTCTACCGCTTCCAGCAGGCGCTGGAGGAGGTGACCGGGTTCAAGAACGTGCTGCCCACCCACCAGGGGCGGGCCGCCGAGCGGATCCTGGCGGAGCTCCTGCTGGGCACCTGCGGCGCCGAGGGGAAGGTGGTCCCCAACAACGCCCACTTCGACACCACCCGCGCCAACATCGAGCACAGCGGGGCCGCGGCGATCGACCTCCTCACGCCGTCCGGACGGAGCGCCGAGGTGGAGGCCCCCTTCAAGGGCGACATGGACGTCCCCCGCCTGGAGGCCCTCCTCGCCGAGCGCGCCGACGACGTGCCGTTCGTGATGGTGACGGTCACCTGCAACAGCAACGGCGGGCAGCCCGTCTCGCTGGCCAACCTGCGGGCGGTGCGCGAGGTGTGCGACCGGTACCGCAAGCCGCTGATCCTCGACGCCTGCCGCTTCGCCG
>JAWLGW010000844.1:0-3668 GCA_041690735.1 Planctomycetota bacterium | reverse complement strand
ACCGCCTGCGCCACTTCCTGCAGGCCCGCCGCCTGCTGGGCCGGGGGGCGCGATGAGGCGCGCAGCCAGAGCCGCCCCGTCGGCCGTACTGTCGGCCGCGCTGTCGGCCGTACTGTCGGCCGCGCTGTTCGCCGTCGCGGCGGCCGGCACCGCCCTCGCCGACCGGGAGCGCACCCCGCTGCTGGAGCTGAGTCTGGGCGCGACCGGGCGCCTCGACGAGCTGGTCCTGCCGGGTCCCGAGCTGGCGGTGGCGCCGCTGACGCGCGAGGCGCCGCTGGTGGTGCGCCGGCTCGCCGTGGCGCATCCGCAGATCCGCTTCTCGCTCAGCGGCGAGCATCTCACCGATTTCACCTGGCCGGCGGAGGAGGAGGGCGATGGCAACGGCAACGGCCTGACGCGGCGGCTCGGGCGTGTGGTGGTGCGCCGGCTCGCCGTGCGCCCCCACGGCACGGCGCACCGCTACGACTTCGAGGTGTACGGCCGGGAGGACGGCACCTTCGACCTGACCGACGTGCTGGTGCTCGCCGACGGCGGCGCCCCCGCCGACGACGTCCCCCCGGTCTGGGTGCGGGTCGTCGACCCCCTCCCGGCGGGGCAGGTCGAGCCCACGCCCCTCGAGGCCACGGCGCTCCCGCGGCTCGGCGGCTACCGGCTGCTGCTGGGGCTGGGCGCGACCGCCTGGGTGGCGGGGCTGGCCGCCTTGCTGCTGGTGGGACGGCAGCGGCGTCGCGTCTCCACCGAGGGCGCCCCCGCCCGGCCCGTGACCCTGGCGGAGCGACTCCGCCCCCTGGTGGAGCAGGCGGTCCGCGGCGAGCTCGACCCACGACAGCAGGCTCGCCTGGAGCGCCTGCTGGTCGCCACCTGGCGTCAGCAGCTCGGCCTGGAGGGGCTCCCCCCGGCCGAGGCGCTGCGGCGCCTGCGGGAGGACCAGCAGGCAGGCGCGCTGCTGCGGGCCCTCGAGGCCTGGCTGCACCACCCCCCGGGCCGGGCCGCGCCGCCCGACCTCGACGCGCTCCTGGCGCCCTACCGCGACCAGCCGGCCGAAGGGGAGCAGCCATGAGTCCCAGGGGGACGTGGGCATGACGCTCGCCTTCGCCCACCCCTCGCTCCTGGTCCTGCTCGCCGTCCCCGCGGCGCTGCTGGCCTGGGTGTGGCGCGGCCGCCGGCGCGGCGTGACGCTGCCCCTCGACCACGTCCTGGCGGGGCCGACGCGCCCCTCGCGCGCCTGGCGCTACCTGCTGGACGGGGCGGCGTCGCTCCCCGCCCTGGTGCTGGCCGCGGCGATCGTCCTGCTGGCGGGGCCGCTTCAGTGGAGCGAGCCCCGGGCCCGCCGGGCCCTCACCAACATCCAGTTCTGCCTCGACGTCTCGGGGAGCATGACCGCCGACCTCGGCGCGGGCAGCCGCTACGACGCCTCCATGGCGGCGATCAACGGCTTCCTCGACTACCGCGAGGGGGACGCCTTCGGGCTCACGATCTTCGGCAACCAGGTCCTGCACTGGATCCCGCTCACCTCCGACCCCAGCGCCTTCCGCTGCGCCACCCCCTTCCTCCGCCCCGAGCGGCTGCCCTACTGGTTCGGCGGCACCGAGATCGGCAAGGCCCTGCTGGCCTGCCGGGAGGTGCTCCAGAGCCGGGCCGAGGGGGACCGCATGATCATCCTCGTCTCGGACGGCTACAGCTTCGACCTCGCCGGCGGCAACGACGAGGTGGTGGCCCGCAAGCTGAGGGAGGCCGGGATCGTGTGCTACGCGATCCACGTCGCCGACAGCGCGCCGCCGCTGGAGCTGGAGACGATCGCGGGCGGCACCGGCGGCCGGGTGTTCGCGGCCGGCGCCCCGGAGGTGTTGACCGAGGTCTTCCGGCGGATCGACGCCATGCAGCCGGTCCGCATCGAGCGGACGATCCCCGAGGCCATGGACCGCTTCGCGCCCGTCAGCGCCGCGGCGCTCGGCCTCCTGGCCCTGACGCTCCTGACCGGCCTCGGCCTGAGGTACACCCCGTGGTAGCCGGCGCGGAGGCGTCCCTGGCGGCTCCTCTCGCCGCGCTCTTCGCGGCCTTCCTCACCGCCCTGGGGGAGCTCCTCCACGCCCGGCGGGTGGCGCGTGTGGCTCGGCTGGCGTTCGGCCCCACCGGCCGTCCCCGGACCTGGGCCCGCGCCGCGCCCGCCCTGCGGGTGGCAGCAGCCGCCGCGCTGGCCTGGGGGCTGGTCACCCTCCTCCTGCTGCCCCCCCAGGTCCACCGGGCGGAGGCGGCGCGGCCCGGCGACGAGCGCCACGTGGTCCTGGTCCTCGACGTGTCCCCCAGCATGCGCCTCGACGACGCGGGCCCCGACCTCGCGGCCCCGCGCCGCGCCCGGGTCCGCGAGCTGATGGCGAGCCTGTTCCGGCGCATCCCGGTGGAGCGGTTCCGGGTCAGCGTGGTCGCCGTCTACAACGGCGCCAAGGCCGTGGTAGAGGACACGCAGGACCTCGAGGTGGTGCGCAACATCCTCGACGACCTGCCCATGCACTACGCCTTCGACCCGGGCAAGACGCAGCTGTTCGCCGGCCTGGAGGAGGCGGCCCGCCTGGCGCGCCCCTGGAACCCCGCCAGCGCCACGGTGGTGGTGCTCAGCGACGGCGACACGGTGCCGGCCACCGGCATGCCCAAGATGCCCGTCTCCGTCCGCAGCGTGCTGGTGGTCGGCGTGGGCGACCCCCGCGCCGGCAAGTGGATCGACGGCCGCCAGTCGCGCCAGGACGTGGCCACGCTGCGGCAGATCGCGGCCCGCCTGGGCGGGGTGTACGTGGACGGCAACCAGCGCCACGTGCCCAGCGACACCCTCGACCTGGTCCTGGGCGGGGTGGAGGAGGGGGAGGGGCTGCGCCTCACCCTGCGCGAGTACGCCCTCCTCGCCGTCGCGCTGGGCGCGGCCATCCTCGCGCTGCTGCCCCTCGCGCTGCACCGCTTCGCCACCGCCTGGCCCGCCGGCGCTCCGCCTCCCCGGACGCCGGCCCCGAGCCGACCTCACCCCTTTCCGTCCACCCGACGGGCAGCCGCCGCAGCGCGCCTGCCCGCAGGAGAACGCCCATGAGAGCGGTCTTCCTCCTGGCCTGGCTCGCGCTCCCCTTCGCGGCCCTGGCCTACCACTACGGCCCCGGCCAGGATCGCCTGGCCCTCGACGACACCAGCGAGCGGCTGGCCGAGGGGCGGGCCCTGGCCGACGGCGGCCAGTACGCCGAGGCCGCCGCAGCCTTCGAGGAGGCCCTGCGCCTGCTGCCCGAGGGGCGCGCGCGGGAGGCGCGGGCGATCCGCCTGGAGCGGGCCAGGGCGCAGCTCCAGTCGGGCGGCCTGTTCGACGCCCGAGCCGACCTCGCCACGCTCCTCGGCGAGCTCGAGGCGGACCCGGCCGCCGACCCCGCCTTGACCCGTGACACCCGGCGCGCCCTGGCGAGCGCCGGCTACTACGGGACCTGGCTGCTGCGCCTCGAGGGGGCGCCCCGCGAGGAGTGGGAGCCGGAGGTGGAGGCGGCCCGGCAGCACTACCGCCTGCTGGTGGACGAGGCGCAGGACCCGTCCGAGCGACGGCGGGCCGAGGCCGACCTCGCCGCCGCGGTGCGCCTGTCGCGCATGGACCTGTCGGAGCTGCAGGGGCTGCCCCTGCCCAACCAGTGAAAGGGCTGCGG
>JAWLGW010000843.1:0-3671 GCA_041690735.1 Planctomycetota bacterium | reverse complement strand
CAGGACCCCGCGCACCACCTGGATGCTCCAGGCCGTGTCCAGGAAGGCCGGCTCGTCTCCCCGCTCGCTCTGAACCACCGCGGGGGTGATCCCTATGTCCGTGAACAGCCACAGGCCCTGGATGAAGATGTTGACGATCGCCATCACCCCGAACGCCTCGGGGAACAGGAGGCGCGTGAGGACGAGGTTGCCGCCCAGGCGGATCAGGTTCGAGGCGAAGTGGCCGCCTGCCGTCCAGGCCGTGCCGCTGATCGCCCGCTTGCGGAGGCTTCCCGGCGGGGAAGATTCCGCAGCCGTCGCGGAGCCTGCCGCGGTCACCGCCGCTCGAGCACCCTCCTGGACCGCCACCGTAATCGACCTCCCCGTGCCGCGGCGCCTCGCCGGAGGCGCCGAAGGGCGCGGGCCGCTCGGACCCGCGCCCCTCGGGGGAGCGAACGATGGACCGCGCGAGCGGCCCGCGCAGGAGGGCTCGCCTCAGCGCGTCACCCACTGGCTCGCCACGTCCCGGACGGCGTCGTACTTGGGAGCCTTGGCGGGATCCTGGTCCTGCCACTCCAGCAGCCCCCAGGCGCCGCTGTTGCTGTACCGCTTACAGGAGTTGAAGGCCGCGAACAGCCCGCCGCCGTCGGCCGCCCAGTTCGCCAGGTACTTGCGGTAGATCGTGCCCATCCGCGGGTCCCGGTTGGCGGCGTGGAACAGCGCCTCCAGCTTGCTGTCGTACTTGGCCGAGCCCACGCCCACCAGGTGCTGGCCGCCTTCATAGGCGATCAGGGCCAGGCCGGCCGGCTGCGTGATCGCCAGGGTCTGGCGGGTCTTGTCCCGCCACTTGGCCAGGTCGTCCTCGCAGGCGTCGAGCACCTGGTCCACCGTCCAGTTCCGGACCGTGTCAGCCGTGGAGCCGACGCCGAGGTAGCCGCCGAAGTAGGGGGCGATCGCCAGGGCGTCCGCCGCGTCCTGCGAGGGCAGGGCGCCCACGATCCGCTGGGTCTTGCTGCTGCTCGCCGCCTGCGAGGCCAGCACGCGCACCAGCCGATCGCGACCCATGACCTGCTCGAAGATCCTGAAGATCTCCACCGAGCGGCGGGTGTACCACTTCTCCCAGGAGATCCCCTCGGCAGAGGCCCAGGACCGGACGTCGTTGGCCTGAGTGAAGGCGGTGTTCCACACCTCGTTCGAGTACTCCACGAACAGCTTCAGCGACGGGTCGAGCCGATCGCGGGCCAGCTCGGCCAGCCTCCGCACGTAGTCGTCGTTCGCCTTGTGGGGCAGGCACACCCAGGGGTGCTTCTGGGTGCGGTTGGAGAGGTCGAACATGACCTCGTAGGGCACGCCGCGGTGGTAGGTGCGGTAGCCGGGAGGCGTGCGATCGGACCACCGGACCTGGGTCGAGTGGTTGGTCTCGCCCCAGTCCATGTATCGCAGGACGGAGTAGGGGGCGATCCGCTGCAGGAAGGTCGGGTGGAAGACCTCGGCCTCGTAGCTGCTCTCGAACCCCGGCGTGATCACCCGGATGTTCCGCACGTGGTTGCTCGAGCTCGACCGCAGGATTCGCACGCACACCCCGCCGCTGCCGGGCGTGACCTTCACCGTGAACCGGGCGGTGCCGTTGCCGTCATGGCTGAAGCTCGTTCGGGACGCGTCCCAGTCGAGCTCCACCTCGCCGTTGCCCTCGAACAGCACCGTGTAGGTGCCGCCGGGGTAGTGGCCGTCGATGCTGCGATAGGCCAGGCTCCACACCGACTGGCCGCCGGCGAGGCCAATCGGGTAACCCTGGGCGTCGTAGGTGGGGGTGCCGCCGCCCACCACGTCCCAGGGGCTGCCGCTCTTGTTGCGGCGGGTCAGCTTCATGATGTCGAGGAACGGCCACTCCGCGGAGAAGTAGGTCACCCCGGCCAGGTTGACGGCCATCGAGGGCTGAGTCAGCGAGAGGGCCGGAGGCTCCTCGGGAGTGGGCTCGCTGGTATCGCCGCCACCGGTATCGCCGCCGGTATCGCCGCCGGTATCGCCGCCGGTATCGCCGCCGGTATCGCCGCCGGTATCGCCACCGGTATCGCCGCCGGTATCGCCACCGGCGTCGCCGGTATCGCCGCCGGTGTCGCCGGTATCGCCGGTATCGCCGCCGGTATCGCCGGTATCGCCGGTGTCGCCGGTGTCGCCGCCGGCATCGCCGGTGTCGCCGCCCGAATCGGTGCCGTCCCCTGAGCCGGTGTCACCGCCTGAGCCGGTGTCGCCGCCAGCGTCGCTGCCGTCACCGTCGTCGCCGCTGGTATCCCCACCCGACGAGGAATCTTCACCCGGAGCGGGATCTTCCCCGGTGCCGGGGACCCCTTCGTCTGAAGTGCCACCGTCGGTAGCGTCGTCTCCGTCGTTGGCTCCGGCGTTGCTCGGCGGGTTGGTCGCCAGCGATCCGTCACTCGAGGACGAGTCGCAGCCAGCGGCGGCCAGGCCGACCGCTAGAGGTACGAGAACCACCCAAACCGACTTCCGGAGCGAGACTCTGAGCGTCAAGGCCCCTCCTCCCCAGTCCCCCCAGACATGCGGTGGGCGTCCGGGGCAAGTGCCGCACCAGGCCGCTGGGGTGGGGCCGCCCCGTCTCAAGTCGAGGGCTCTCAAGGGGGCCGCGCGGCCGTGGGACACCTCCGCCCCAGCCAGTCGGGCTTTTTGCCAAGCCCACTCCGGTCCGACCGGCAATATCCGGAAGTTCCCTAGTTGGGGAACGCCCCTCTTCGCCCTGACCCTGGTGCTCCTGGGCGGTGAGGCTCGGGCCCAGGACCTGTCCGCCCCGCCGATCGACGGCGACCTGCAGGCCGGCCCCGTCGAGGAGACGGCGGACGGGGAGGTGGTGAACGCCGCGCCCATGGGGGCCCCGGTGGCAGGGCGGCATGAGCTGGACCCGGCCGCGGGAGGAACGCTCCTCACGGCGGCGGCTCACGGCGCGCACGACGAGCAGGGCTTCCCGCTCACGCCTCGCCTGCGGCTGGTGCCTTTCGTGCGGCTCCAGACGTACTACGACAGCAATCCCCTGCGGCAGACCGACGACCCCGAGGGCGGGATGGCCTACCTCGGGGCGGTCGGTGTGGACCTCGTGGCCCTCCGGGAGCGGCTGGAGCTGCGGCTCGGCTACGGCGCCTCCATGACCGTCTATCCCGCCTTCCCGCGCCTCGACCAGGACGAGCACCGAGGCCGCTTCATCGCTGCCTACAGCGGGACGCGCCTGGATGGCACGCTGCGCGCCGGGGTGGGCGTGATCGGCCGGGGCGACGATCCGCGAGCGGAGGGCGAGCCGCTGCGACGCATGATCGCGGACGCGGCCTTTCGGGTGGACTGGCGCGCCCGCCGGACGGTCGAGCTCGGGGTGGAGTCGGACTTCCGCTACATCGACTTCATGAGCGACGGGCGAGACGCCGACGATCGGGTCAGCCTCGGCGCCGCGGTGCGCGCGGGCGCGACGTTCGGGCTGCCCTTCCTGCTGGAGGTGGGCGGGCGCATTCGCCAGATCCGCCAGCTGGACGCGGCGTCGACCAGCCCCGACCTCGTGAGCTTCGGCCCCTTCGCCGGCCTGCGGGCCGAGCTGGCGGACGACCTCGCGGCCGAGGTCCGCCTCGGCTACGAGGTGGGCAGGATCACCGACGAGCGCGCGTTCGAGGGCGACGACCCCGCGACCTTCTATG
>JAWLGW010000842.1:0-3676 GCA_041690735.1 Planctomycetota bacterium | reverse complement strand
CGAAGCCGTCCCCATAGCCCGTCACGTCCACCGGCGGCAGGGGGTCGTTGACCTGCCGCTGGACGAACAGCATGAGCCGCAGGTCTCGGGGCCCGGCCCCCTGCCAGGAGATCGTGGTGTCGCTCTTGGGCGTGATCTCGCCCCAGTACCAGAACTGGGCCTCCTTGTCCTTGGGGTCCGTCAGGTCGAGCCTGCGGAAGGAGCCGTCCCGTCCCTCGACTCGGCCGGCCGGCTCATGACGGTCGGTCCACTGAGCGTAATGTTCGCGACCGCGTGTCTCGCGGCGCGAGAGCGAAGGGCGCTCCTGGCTCGGGTCGACCGGCGCGCGGGCCTCCAGGGACAGCGACAGGATCCCCAGCACCGACACCTCGCGCGCCGAGGTGATCGCGTCGCCGGCCCGGGCCTCGAGGCGGTAGACGCCGTCCTTACCCGGGGGGTCGAGGGAGGGCGTGAGCTCGAAGGTGTTCACGCCCGTGAGGGCCGGCTGGGTCAGGTCGATGTTGCAGGGCTGCAGGACCAGCCGCTCCACGTCCTGCAGGTCCCGCACCTGCCAGCGGAGCACCACCTCCTGCCCCAGGGTCAGGTCGAGGTGCTCGACGTAGTCCTCGTCGGCGGCGCCCGTCGGCTTGAGGTGCAGCGCCACGACCGCGGGGCGCCGGCGCGAGATCCGGATCCGGTCGGCGGGGCGGGCGCCGCCGGCGGCGGCCCGGACGGGCTTCCCCGCCGTCACCGTCCGCCGGGCGCGCTCCTGGCCGTCCGCCACGGCCACGATCTCGACCGATCCCTCGTAGGGCGAGTCGCGGTAGGTGGCGCTGTCGGTGGTGGTGAACCGCCACACCAGCGGGCCCGACTCCTCGGGGTCGCGCGGCTCGAGGTTTAGGGCCTTCGCCTTCTTCTTGCCCTGGAACCGGAGCCGCAGCCCCAGCCGATAGGGCTCGCCTCCCTCGAGGTCGACCACGCGGTAGCGGTACTGGCGCCGCTTCACCCCGTCCTTGGTGACGGCGGCGGGGAAGCGGCTGATCAAGAAGCGCTGCGGCCCGCTCACGACCTGATCACTCCGGGGCCCCCTCGGCCGCGCGCTCGGCCAGGACCGCCTCGTCGAGGATCACGTCGGCCCCGCCCGGCGGCAGGCCCTCGACCTCGACCCGCCCGTCAGCGTCGGTGACGCCCTCCAAGGTGCCCCAGGGGGTGAGGAGGGTGAACGGCGTGTCGCGGATCGGCGCGCCGTCGTCCTGGAACTCGAACCGCAGCTTGACCGCGTCGCTGTAGGGGAGCGGCGGCGAGGTGACCTGGCGGCCCCCGCCGGTGACCACGAACCGGAACGCGACGCCGGGGAAGCGAGCCCCCGCCGAGAGGGCCACCGGCGCGGGGACCGACGCCTCGTCGAACCACTCCTCCACGGTGGCCGAGGCCTGGCCCTCCCGGGAGACGACCTGCGCCACGGGGCGCGCGGGGCCCGGCGCCCCGTCCACCTCCTGCACCAGCGCGAAGGCGAGCGGCACGCCCGCCGGCAACCCCGGGGCCTCGAGGCGCATGCCCCGCGGCGGCTGGCCCACGCCGGCCGGCAGGTCGGGCTCCTGCCAGCTCGCCTGCCAGGGGCGCGCCGAGATCATGGGCGGCAGGTGCTCGCGGTCGTAGGCCTCGGGGGTGTACAGGTCGCAGGCCGCCGGGTCGCACGGGCCCGCGTGGCAGGGCAGCGCCGGCGCCTCGCCCGGGTCGAACAGCAGGGCCTCCACCCGGCGGTTGGTCTGGCTGCGGTAGTCGTCGCGCCCCAGGGCCTCGATCGGGTGGTGCTCGCCGCAGCCGACCCGGGGGTGGTCGGGCACCGCAGGCGTCACCCGCGCCCGCAGCGCGGCCAGCCCCGGGGCGTCCAGGCCGAGCTCGCCCCGCAGCGCCAGCTCGTAGCAGTCGAACAGCGCCCCCCAGGTCGGGCGGTCGAACACCGCCGTCAGCTGCAGGTCGGCGGCCGTCGTGTTGCCGGCCTTGCCCTCGCGGTTGTAGCTCTGCTGGAACGAGAGCACCGCGTGGGACAGCGTCTCGTGCTGGGCCGGGTCGCAGGGCCAGCCGAGCTCGGCCGCCACCCACCGCAGCACCTGCTGCTGATCCGGGTACAGCACCGAGCGCTTGGCGGGGGTGAGGTGCGGTCCGTGGGCCGCCTCCGCGAACGCCGCGCGGTCCCCTACGATCGCGGCGTGCACGCAGGCGGCCCGGTGCTCCGACAGGCGCAGGTTGTAGCCCTCGCTGCCGCTGGTGTCGGTGTGCCCGGCCACCAGCAGGGTGCAGTACGACCGCTCCTGGAGCGCCCGCAGGCAGGTCGCCACCAGCCCCACCCCGCCGGCGCCCGGCGTCTCGTCGGGCGCGTCGCCCGGCTCCTGGGCTTCGGGGAGCAGCACCGCGCTCTCGAGGCGGAACAGCGCGTCCTCGAACTCCACCACCGTCAGGCGGCGCCGGCCGGAAGCGGGCGTCTGCGGGAGCGGCGCCAGGGGCTCGGCCCGGTACCGCGCCTTGCGGTACAGGTCGCAGCGCTTCCACTCGCAGGCGGGGCCCGCGTGGCAGTCGAGCGCCGGCACGTCCTTCTCGGCGAAGGTGAGGAAGTCCAACCTGCCGTCGGCCGTCGCGTCGAGGTCGGCGATCCGGATCCGATCGCGCGGCCAGCTGGCGCCGCAGCCCACGGCGCAGCCCGCGCCAGCGAAGGCCTCCGCCCGCCGTGCCTCGGGCGTCGGCGTCGCCTCGAGCAGCGCGCCCCACGTCTGGGGGCCCACCACCCCGTCCGCCGACAGCCCGCGCTGCCGCTGAAAGGCGCTGACCGCTCGCTCGGTCGCCGGTCCGAAGGCGCCGTCCACCTCGAGCTCCGCCCCCAGCTCGACCAGCCGGGACTGCAGGCGACGGACCTCCGCGCCCCCGTCCCCACGGCGAACCGTCCGAGGCGGCGTCGGATCGGGAGCAGGGCGCAGCGCCGGCTCGGCGGGCGGGGCCTCGCGCCCCACCACCCGGACGCGGCCCCGCAGCGCCGCCAACCCCTCGGCATCGAGCTCCAGCAGCCGCGCCAGCTCGAGGTCGTAGCAGTCGAGGAGCGCCTCCCAGTCGGCGGGGCCGAGCTCCGCCCCGACCGGGCCCGCGCCGCCGTGGCAGGCCCGGAAGCGGTCCAGCGCGGCGCCCGCCGAGGCGGCCGACGTGCCGGGGTCGCACTCCCAGCCGCGCGTGCTCGCCACCCATCGCAGCAGCAGCGGGGTGTCACGCGGCACGTGCCGCGCCTGACAGGCGGCGCTCCACGCTGCCCGGTCGCCCAGCAGGCAAGCGAGCGCCGCGCCGGCCCGCAGCGCCGTCAGCTCACCGTCGGCGTCGCTCGGGCTGTGCGCAGCCACCAACAGACGGCGCTCGGGGGCGTCGGCGAGGTGACCGAGCGCCGCCGCCACCACCAGCAGCCCGCCCAGGGGCTCGCCCCCCGGCGCGACCGGGAGCAACACGGCGCTCCCCGGGTGATGGCCGTGGGCCTCGGGCAGCTCGAGGGCCTGCAGCGGGCGGTGCCGGTGGATCCGCACCACGTTGGTCCGCTGCGCCACGGCGTCGATCCGCCGCCGCTCGGTCTCGTGCAGGTAGACGTGCAGGACCTTGCGTGAGGTGTGCACCCGACCTCCCCGCTGGGATTCTGGACGGGTGCTCTGCCCAGCGCAAC
>JAWLGW010000841.1:0-3680 GCA_041690735.1 Planctomycetota bacterium | reverse complement strand
CGAGCTGGAGGTCGTGGCCGCGGTGCTGGGCCGGTTCCGCGACCTGCAGGTCGAGGAGCTGGCCCTCGAGCTGGCCCGCCACGATCCGCTGCTCGACCGCCGGGTGGCGGCCCTGCAGCTGCTCGACGGCCTCGATACTCCCCGCGCGCGCAGGGTCGCGACGGAGGTGCTGGCGGCGGAGCACGACCCGCGCCTCCGCCAGGCCGCGCTGTACGCCCTCCCGGAGGCGACCGGCGCCTCGCGCGCCGACGCCGCCGAGGTGGTGGGGCAGCTCGCCGCCGCGATCGCCGGCGACCCGGACCCCGAGACCCGCCGCCGCGCCGTCCTCCAGCTCGCCAGCTGGCACCGCGACCTGAGCGAGCTCCAGCCGGTCCTGACCGCCCTCACGAGCGACGCCTCGGTCGACGTGCGGGCCGCCGCCGCCTTCGCCCTGGAGACGGCCGGGCGCCGCGACGCCGCGGTCGTCGACGCTTTGGGTCGGGCACTCCGCGACGCGGGCGAGGACCCCCTGGTGCGCGAGAACGCCTGGAGGGCGCTGGGCCGCATGGGGCCGCTCCCCGAAGGGCTCGCCGCCGAGCACGCCGCCTTTGCGGAGGAGCTGGCCCTCAGCGAAGGAGACGGCTGAGCCGCGGGGGGACGTCGATCAGCCCAGCCGCTCCCGATCGCGACGCGGCAGGGAGGCGACGGCCTCGTCGTAGGTCTCCTCCAGCGGGAGCTCCACGTGCAGACCCGGCTCGAGGAACAGCGGGAGCGGGGGCAGGCCACTCCCGAGGACCAGGCCACGGTGGTACACGCGGACTTCGTCGGGTGTCAGCCGGCGCTCGAAGCTGGTCGCGGCTCTCCCCTCGGCGGGCACGGCCTCGGCGGCCCCGAGCTCACGGGCCACCGCCGCGGCGATCCCTGGCGCGGGTCCGGTGGCGGGCAGCAGGTCGATCAACGCCAGGTGCAAGCCGGCGGCGAGGTAGTCCCCCAGCTTGGCCTCGAACCAGCCGGCGCGGGCCTGACTGTCCTTGTTGCCCGGTGAGACGACCTCGATCACCGCGACCCGCCGCTCGTCAGCGGCGGAGAAGACGGTCACCCGCCGCTGGCGGCGAGTGGCGAACCGCGGCGGGGCGATGGTCGCGGTTGGCTCCGGCGCGACCGCCTCTTCACGAGGCGTCGCCAGGCCGGCGCCGACCTCCAGCGTGAGCACGTCCGTCTGGTACGGCCCGGCGTATTCCTCGGTGCGAGCGAGGTAGCCCTCCGGCAGGAGCCGCTGGTTGAGCGTCCGCTTGAGGATGACGCTCCAGCTCGTGTGGAGGTCGTGGAAGACGTTGTCCGGAACGCGCGTCCAGTCGTGGAGAGGCATTCCTTCAGTCTAGCGACGGACGCTCAGTCGGGCAGGTGGTCGATCAAGCCGCGCGCGGCCGCAGGCGGCGCCGGCGGCGTCACCGCCGCCACCCGATCGGCCCGCACCCACCCCTCGCGGTCGCCGCGGCGGATCAGGCGCCACCCGTCACGCTCGGCCAGGAGCCAGGCGGAGCGGTGGCGGCCGCGGACCAGCGCGGTGGGGCGACCGATGGTGGAGGGGTCGGCGCGCAGGATCGTCCACCCGCTGGTGGTCTCGGCCTCGACCGCTTCGATCAGGGCCAGCGGCGGTCCGCCGGTGTCGTCCTCGACCACCCACAGGAGCGCGCGGCGGCGCTCGGCGCCCAGGAGGTCCGTGCGACCGACGCCGCGGAAGCGCCCCTCGGGGGTGACCACCCACAGCGCGCCGTCCGTGCGCTCGAGGTGCGCCGGCAGGATCGCCTCTCGGGGACTCGAGATCGCCGCGGCCTCGAACCGGCCCTGGTCGACCCGTCCCGACAGCTCCACGCTCAGGCCGGCGAAGGCGCCCAAGCGCTCCGTGAGCGGGCCGTCGATGGGCGTCAGCGCGTCGTCGTGGGCGACCGCGACGGCGCCGTCCTCGCTCACGACCACCCGCCCGGCGAGGCGCTCGCCCTGAGCCGCGGCCGGGAGGGCGAGCGCGAGGAGCAGGGCCGGTGCCAGGACGGAGCGGGTCATGAACCGCACAGTGCAACGCTGAGGCCAGGGCCGACGGCCCCCGAGAAGCGAGCTAACCCTCGACGGTTTCGAGGCGCCGGCCCCCAGCCGTGTCTTTTACGTGTCGCTGTGGGACGAGCGGGAAGACGGGCGGGACGGGTTCGGCGTCGCGGGCCCGCACCCAGCGGAAGGCGTCCCGCTGCTGCTCCCAGTCGGCGACCAGCCGCGCCACCCGGGGGCTGCCGGTCTCCTCCACGAACCACGACAGGAGCGCCTGCAGGGAGGCGACGCGCTCGGCGTCGGCCGGCACCACCTCCACGTCGGGGTGCAGGCTGGACGCCAGCCGGCGGTCGGGGTCGTACACCGCCACCTCGCCGCCGGTGAGGCCCGAGCCCAGGCAGGGGCCGCAGGGGCCGAGCACCACGCCCAGCCCCCCGGTCATGTACTCGAAGGCGTACTTGCCCACGCCCTCGGCGATCAGCACGGCGCCCGAGTTGCGGACGCCGAAGCGCTGGCCGGCGCAGCCGGCGACGAACAGGCTCCCCCCGGTGGCGCCGTAGGCGACGGCGTTGCCCACCAGGTGGGGCGCCCGGCCGTCCTCGCCCTCGGGGCGCGGCGAGGTCACCACGATCCGGGCGTCGCCGCTCATGACCTCACCGACCGTGTCGTTGGCGTAGCCCCGCAGGCGCAGGGTCATGCCGCTGCAGGCGGCGAAGCCAAAGCCCTGCCCGGCGAAGCCCGCGGCCGTCAGCTCGACGCGCGTCCCCCGGGGGATCCCGCCGCGGGCGAGCTCGCCGGCGAGGGTGGCGCCCACCGCCTCGGAGCGCCCGCGCTCCAGCTGGAGTCGGAGGCGGATCGGCTCGTCGCCGCCCTCCCCGCGCTCCAGCGCCGCCTTCACGTCCCGCACGATCCCCGCGTTGAGGGCCGAGGTCGCCCGCAGCGGCGCGTGCTCGGGGCGGGAGGGCGCCTCGGGGTGCTGATCGACCAGCAGCTCGGACAGGTCGAGGCGATCCCAGCGGGCGTTGCCGGTGCGGACCTGCTCCAGCAGGTCGATCCGACCCACCAGCTCGCGGGGGTGCTTCAGCCCCAGCTCGGCCAGGACCTGCCGCAGGTGGTCGCCGACGCAGGTCAGGTAGCGGACCACGCCGGCCTTGGCCTCGGCGTAGCGCTCCTCGATGCCGGTGTCCTTGAGCTCCTTGTTGTGCTTGACCATCCAGCGCTTCTGCTGCTTCTCCTCGTCCTGGGTGGTGATCCCCACGGGGCAGTTGCCGGCGTTGCAGCCGCGGCAGAACACGCAGTTCTCGGCCACCAGCAGGGCGGTGCCGAAGCCGACCACGTCGGCGCCCAGGGCGATCACCTTGGCGATCTCCTCGGCGTACTTGATCCCCCCGTCGGCGCACAGCAGCACCCGGTCGCGGATCCCGTTCGCCACCAGGAACTGGTGGGCCTCGGTCAGGCCGCGCTCGAGGGGGACGCCCGCGTGGAAGATCGAGCCCGAGTAGGCGGCGCCGGTGCCGCCCACGCAGCCGCTGATCGTGATCACGTCGGCGCCGGCCTTGGTGATCCCCACGCAGATCGTGCCGAGGTTGGTGATGCTCGGCACCTTGACGCCGATCCGGGCCCGGGGGTTGGTCTCGCGCAGGTTGCGGATCAGCTGG
>JAWLGW010000840.1:0-3680 GCA_041690735.1 Planctomycetota bacterium | reverse complement strand
GCTCCGCGGCCCGCGGGACCTTGCGCAGGCGGCGCAGGATCGCCTTCGCCGCGCTCGGCGTCAGGTAGCCCTTGCGGACGAACACGGCCTCGATCGCGAGGTCCTTCCCCTGCCGGGCCAGCTTCTTGCGCAGGGCCAGGCACTCCTCGGCCTGCTCGCGGGTGACGAGCCCCTTGTGGAGCGCCCCCTTGGCGAACACCAGCGACCGGTCGCCCCCGCTCACGGCGCGCGCTCCGGCTCGGGCGACCCCAGCTCCGACAGCCAGCGCCGCGACCGCTCCGCGAGCGCCTGCACGCCGGCGAGCAGGGCGTGGAAGTCGGCCCGCTCGAGCCCCAGCAGGTCGCTGTCGCGGGTGGCCCGCACGGTCGCGGTCCGCGGCACGTCGAGCAGCAGCGCCACCTCTCCGAAGGTGTCGCCGCGGCTCAGCCGCGCGACCACCTCGTCCTCGCCGCCCGCGCCCTGCTCGCGCCGCACCTCGAGCTCGCCGTCGCGCACCAGGTAGAAGCGGTCGCCGGCCTCGCCCTGCCGCAGCACCGCCTCTCCCGCGGCCACCCGCACCGGGCGGAGGCGGCGGCACAGGGCCGCCACCTGCGGCGCCGTCAGGTGCGCGAACAGCGGCACCTCCCGCACCAGCCGCAGGTCCTCCTGCCGCGCGATCACGGCGGCGATGAGCTCGGGGCGCTCCTGCAGGACCGCCGCGAACGTGTCCCGCTCGAGCACCAGCAGCAGCGTGGGCGCCTCCGCCACCACCGTGGCGGAGCGCGGCTCGTGACGCAGGAGCGCCGCCTCTCCGAAGCCGTCGCCCGCGGCGAGGCGCGCCACCGCGACCCGCTCGCCGCGGACGTCCTCCACCAGGACCCGGGCGGCGCCGCGAGCGATCACGTAGAAGCGGTCGCCCTCGTCCCCCTGGCGGACCACGGTCGCGCCGGCGGGGACCTCGAGCAGCCCGACCCACGCCGCCAGCCGCTCCAGCGCGGGCGCGTCGAGGTCGGCCAGCTGGACCGCGCCCTGCAGGAGCTCGCGCCGCCGCGCCGCCGGCGCCTCCCGCACCGGGGGCAGCAGCGCGGCGCTGGCGCCCACCAGCAGCTCGTGCGCGCAGGCGGGGAGCCGCGCCGCCAGGGCGTCGAGCGCCCGCCTCGCGAAGGCGCTGCCGCCGCGGTCCGCCAGCGCCCGGGCGGCCGCGGCCAGCGCCAGCCGCGCCGCGACGGGAGACGCCGCGCCGCTCGCCACCGACCACCGCCCCCCGGGCCACCGCCCCCTGGCCCGCGTCACCTCGAGGCCCGCCGCGCGGAGCGGCGCGGCCACGGCGCCGGCAGGACCGGCTCCCAAGGTCGCCTCGGCGGCGGCGAGCAGCGCCTCGGCCGCGAAGGCCGCGGGCGCAGCGCCCGCGGGGCCCTCGTCCAGGGCGCGGGTGAACGGGGGCAGCGTCGGCGCGACCCGGTCCGCCCGGGCGAGCACCGCCGGGATCGCCGCCAGGAGGCTGGCGGCGAGGAGGGGCAGGTGGAGGCCTCGCGGGGTGACCCCCGTCAGGGTGGGGTGAGGCGCGCCGGCGCGGACCCACGCGACCCAGCAGGCCGCCAGGGCCGCCGCCGCCAGCGCGCCGAGCAAGAGTCCTCCGGCCCGTCCCCCGCCGCGCCCTCGCAGCGCCGCCGCGCTGCCCAGGGCCGCGCCCGCCGCCAGCAGCGCCGCCACCGCGGGGCCGGTGGCCCCGAACAACGTCTGCCCTGGCGCCGCGGCCCCGGGGGCGAACCCCACCAGCACCGCCAGCGCGACCGGAGCCAGGGCCAGCGGCGCGACGCCACGGCGCGCGCTGCGCCCCACCTCCAGGGCCCCCCACGAGGCGACCGCCAGACCCAGCACCAGGCCCAGCAGGGTGACCCCGGCGTCGGCCGCCACCCCGTGCAGGAGGCCGCTCGCGCTGGCCGCGTCGACGCTCATGAGGGCGACCAGCAGCGCCAGCGCGCCGCTCGCGGTGGCCAGAGCGGCGCCGTCGAGGGCGCCCCAGCCGTGCCCGGTCGTGGCCGCGCGGCGCGCGCCGAGTCCGGCGCCGGCGGCGGCCAGCAGGAGCGCCAGGCCCAGACCCACCGCCAGCGCCGGGTGCTCCGCCGGCAGCTCCCCCAGGCCCCAGGGCAGCGCCGCGAGCGAGACGGCGCCTCCGCCGAGGGCCGCGGCGGCGCGGCCAGGTCGGGGCGCGTCTCCGGTCACCGCGCGCAGGCCCGCCTGCACGGCGAGGGCGGCGCCCGCGACCAGCGCCACCAGCGTCGGCAGCCCGATCCCCGCCGCCGCCAGCAGCAGCAGCAGCGGGCGGGCGGGGTCCGTGGCCGGGGCGGCGTTCCAGGCCGGGAGCAGCTCGGCCCGCGCCAGGAACAGCCCCAGCCGCGCCACCGCCACCAGGTGCACCAGCGAGAGCCCGAGGTACAGGAGGAGGCGCAGCTCGCGCGGGCTCGGTCCGTCCTCGCCCCAGCTGGGCCGGCGCAGGAAGCGCAAGGCGTGAGTCCGCAGGCGGGGCAGCTGCCAGCGGGCGCACAAGGCGTCGTGCAGCGGCGAGGGCGTGAGCGGCGACAGGTGGGCGACGGTCCGCAGCCAGGCCACCCAGGCCAGCTTGTGCAGCACCAGCCCCCAGGCCGCGGGAGCGCCCCACGCCAGCGCGACGGTCGCGGCGCCGGCGACGCCGACGGCGGTCAGCAGCGGCGCGAGGGCCAGGCCCACCCGTCGCTCCAGCGGGAGCAGCAGCGCGTCGGGCGTCTCCACGAAGATCCCGGGGACCAGCAGGTCGAACGAGACCCCGATCCGGCCGGGGCGGTGGCCGCCGCGCGCCAGGACCGCGACCTGCGCCGTCGCCTCGAGCAGGTCGACCGCCAGGTTGAGGGCCAGCAGGGCCAGCAGCCCGAGCAGGAGCGAGGCCGGTCCGTCCCCCGCGGGCCACAGGAGCAAGGGGGCGCCGTCGGGGCGGACCGTGAGGGCCGAGGCCGGGCCCAGCGCAGCGAGCAGCCCCAGGAAGGTCAGGACGATCGCCGCGGCCGCCGCCAGTCGGCCGCACGCGGGCGCCGCCAGTCGGCCGATCGCCCGCCACAGGGGTCCGCTCCCGGGCACCGGCAGGCGGATCACGGCCAGGGCGGCCGCCAGCCGCGCCAGCCGGCTCCCGGTGTCCGCGCGCTCGGGCGGCGCCTCCGACAGCATGCCGCCCGCACGCAGCCGCTCGACCAGCCCCGGCAAGTCGGGGGGCAGCGCGCCGAAGGCCTCGAAGTAGTCGCGGCCGAGCTCCGCCAGCGAGGTGCGCCCGTCCAGGCGAGCCCACACGAACGCGTCCGCCTCGCCGCCCGGCAGCTCGAAGGTGCGGCCGCTCGGATCCTCCAGGACGAAGCGGGTCCCCTCGAGGTCGGAGGGCACCTCGTGGAGCCTCACCTCCTCGCGGCGCTGCGGGGTGGCGGACAGCGATGGAGAGGGCTCGGTGCTCACCGCCGCGGATTGTAGCGAAGCGGCTGGACGCCAGGGCCCGGGCGGGAGCGGCCTCCGTGGGGAAACCCCGCGCCCCGCGATCGATCGGCGAGGGTCGAGCACGGGCGGGAGGTGCTATCCTCGGCCCGGGAGGCGCGGCATGGGCGGCACGCTCGTCAAGGCGGCGGTGGGGGCGTTCCTGGTGGCGCTGGCCTCGCAGATGGGGACCCTCGCTCAGGAGC
>JAWLGW010000839.1:0-3682 GCA_041690735.1 Planctomycetota bacterium | reverse complement strand
CTTGGCTGACGTAGCCGATCGAGCGCCGGAGGCTCCGGAGCGTCACGTCGCGGACGTCCTGTCCGTCGATCCGGACGGCGCCCTCGTCGGCGTCGTACAGGCGTGGCAGCAGCTTCAGCAGGGTCGACTTCCCGGCGCCGGTCGGCCCGACCACCCCGACGGTCGTCCCGCCCTCGACCGCGAAGTCGACGTCGGTGAGCACGGCCTCTCCCGAGTAGGCGAACCGGACGCCGTCGTAGGTCACGGCGCCGAGCATCGTCTGCGAAAAATCGCTGATGTCGATCCCGTCGGGGCCGTTGACGAACTCGTCGATCGAACGAAGGGCCCCGGCGTAGTAAAAAGCGGCGCTCCGGGTCTGCTCAAACTGCATCACATGGCGGCCTGCGCCACCCGCATGCTGCGCATGAAGCCGCGCCGGTCGCCCCGCAGCAGCGACATGAGCGCCAGGCGCTGCGTAGCCATGATCTGCCCCAGCACCAGCCGCGCGTCGAGCGCGCCGTGCTGCTCGAAGGCCTCGCGGGCCACCCCCGCCGCCTCGCGCGCGTCCTCGCGCTGCAGCAGCGCGAAGCACAGCAGGGTTTGGGCGCCGAGGTGGCGGGGGTCGAGCCCGAGCGCCGCGCGCGCGTGCTCGACGCCTTCGTCCACCCGGCCGCGCTGGCGGGCCGCCTCACCCGCCGCCACCCGCCCCTCGACCCCCGCGGGGTCCGCCGCGGCGAGCGCTTCATAGGCCTTCAGCGCCTCACGGCGGCGACCGGTGCGGTAGTAGACCTCGGCCTCGAGGCGGTCGAGCTCGAACCCGGGCGCCTGCTCGCGCGCCGCCGCGATGGCGGCGAGCGCCTCGGAGTACCGATCGCGTCCCAGCAACACCAGCGCCCGCAGGGCCGCGATGGCGCGCGAGCCTGGCGCGGCGGCCAGCGCGGTGCGGAGGGAAGGCTCGAGGTCGTACCAGGGCCGCCCCTCGGCGGCCAGCTCGAGCCCCTTGCGCAGCGCCGCGCGCGCGGCCTCGGGCGCCGCCTGCGACCGCTGCGCGACGAGCTGCGCGGCAGCCTCCGGCAGAGTGCCCAGGGCGATGGGGTCGGAGGAGCGAGCGCCGCCGCCGCGCACGGCGTCCACGATGCGATGGCGCAGCCACCGCGGCGTGACCCCCTCCACCAGACGCTCGAAGTCGTCCGGCGCGTCGCGGTCGAGGGCCCGGAACAGCTCGACCGCGCGGCTCGAGTCCTCCCCGGCCTGGTACACCAGCGCCTCGATGAAGCGCGCCTCGGGGTGCTTGGCGTCCACCTGCAGCGCGCGCTGGACGTACTCCAGCGCCTGGGGGGCGTCGCCCATGTTGATGTGAGCCTTGGCCACGGCGGTGAGGGCGCCGGCGCTGACGTCGGGCGCCTCGAGCTGCAGCACCGTCTGGAGCGCCGCCAGGCCCTCCCGCGGTCGCCCCAGCTGCATGTAGAGCTCACCCAGCAGGCCGTGGCCCGACGGGTGATCCGGAGCCGCGCGGATCAGGTCCTCGAGCAGCCGCTGGCCCTCGGTGATGCGCTCGAGCTGGAGCAGCGCCCGCGCCTCGAGCAGCCGCGCGTCCGCGCGCTCGGGAGCCAGCGCCAGCGCCTGGCCGGCGGCCTCCAGCGCCCCCCCGCGGTCTCCGGCCAGCGCCCGCAAGAGCGCCGTCGCCACCCGGCCGACCGGGTCCTCGGGCTCCTCGTCCACCAGCGCCTGTAGGGCGGCGGCCCCTTCCGGGGAGGCGTCGCGCTTCAGCTCGGCGCGCGCCTGCAGGAGGCGCACCTCGCGGCCCTCCGGGCCGCTGGTGTCGACCGGCAGCACCGCGTCGATCACCTCGCGTACGCGAGCGCGCCGGAGCAGGTACCGCAGCCGGTCCGCCTCGACCGCGAGGCGCAGCGCTTGCTGTCCCTCCGCGAGCTCCGAGGCGCGCCGGAAAGCCTGCTCCACGTCGGCCGCGTACGGCTCGGGGCGCCGGGCGCGGTCGCGGGCCGCCCGCCAGGCGAGGAGCGCCTCGCTGGCGCGCTCGACCGCGCCCAGCCGCTGCGCGAGCGCCGCGTCCTGCTTGGCCGCGGCGCGGACGGCGTCGTCCAGGCGGAGGTCTCGCGGGTCGCCGCCGGGGGCGAGCGCGCCGGCGAGGGCCGCCTCGGCCTCCAGCGTCGCCGCCCAGGCGTCTCGGCGCGCCTCGAGGCCTGCGACCACCTGGGCGAGCTCTGGGGGCGGCTCCGCTCCGAAGGCGGCGAGGGCGCGTCGCGCCCGCTCGGCCTCCCCTCGCAGGCGCTCGAGCACGGGACCCTCGGCGGCGGCCTCGTCGAAGGCGACCGCCGCGGCCGCCACGTCTGCGCTCCAGGCCGCTCGCTCCCAGTGCCGCAGCGCCAGCAAGCCGCCTGCGAAGGCGAGCCCGAACAGGAGCACGGCGCCGGTCAGGATCGCCCCGAGCGGCGCGCGGCGTCCGCCAGCCCGGGCGGAGCGCTCCGAGCGCCGGCGGCGCTCCTTGCGCCCCTTCCGCTCCTCGTGCGTGGGCGCCGGCGCGGTCCGACAGGCCGCGAGCGCGTCGGCGAAGGCGGCGGCGGTGGGGTACCGATCCGCGGGCTCCTTCGCCATCGCCCGCGAGCACACCGCCTCGAGCGGCTCGGGCACCTCCGGGACCAGGGAGCGCACCCGCGCCGGCTCGGAGTACAGGATCTTCTGCCCCAGCTCCACGGGCGTCGCCGCGTCGAAGGGGCGGACCCCGGTCAAGCACTCGTACAGCACCACGCCCAGGGCGTAGATGTCGATGCGCTGGTCGATCTCCTTCTCGCCGCGCAGCTGCTCGGGCGCCATGTAGTAGGGCGTGCCGAGGATGTCGCCGGTCCGCGTGAGGGAGCCGGCCAGGCTGCGATCGCGGGCGAGGCCGAAGTCGGTGATGCGCGGCTCGCCCGTCGCCTCGGACAGGATCACGTTGGCGGGCTTGATGTCGCGGTGGAGCACGCCCTGTCCGTGGGCCACGGCCAGGATCCGCCCCAGCCGCTCCAACAGCCGCGCCGCCGCCTCGGGCGCCAGGCGACGCTCGCGACGCAGCCGCTCCTGGAGCGTCTGCCCGGGGCAGTACTCCATGGCGTAGTAGTAGCGCTCCTGATCGCGGCCGATATCGAACACCCCCACGATCCCAGGGTGGTCGAGCTTGCTCGCGATCTGGGCCTCGCGGCGGAAGCGCTCGATCCCCTCGGCGTCGGCGAGCTGGTTGTCGAGCAGCACCTTCACCGCGAACCGCCGCGCCAGCCCGGCTCGCGTCGCCAGGAACACCACCCCGTTGGAGCCGCGCCCCAGCTCCTCCAGCAGGGTGTAGGGGCCGATCGTGCGCGCCCCCGGGGGCGCGGCGGGGGTCGCGTCGGCGGGGGCGCCGGGCCCCCCGGCGCGGACCGTCTGGTCGGCGGCGCGGCGAGCGCGCTGGCGTCCGCGATCGAGGACCGTCTCCTCCACGTCCCAGGGGGAGCCCGGGGGAGTGGAGGGGGGCCCGGCGAAGGCGCCCGAGGCGGGGACGGCGCCCAGCACGCCCGTCGACGCCCCGACGGCCGGCCGGGCGCCGGTCGGAGGCGCGACCGCTCGCAGGGCGCCCGAGGAGGGCGCCGCGGCCGGGGGGGGCCGCAGCGGCCCGCGGCAGAGGGGCCACGGCAAGCCCGGCAGGGAGGGCAGGCCGACGGCGGCGCGC
>JAWLGW010000838.1:0-3690 GCA_041690735.1 Planctomycetota bacterium | reverse complement strand
CTTCGGTACGGCGAGCGGACAGGCCCCGACTCCGGGGCCTGTCCGGCAACACGGTTGGACTGATGCTATAGATCGGACTCGATTTCGTCGATGGCGGCGTTCGCCGCGTCAATGAGCGGCTGCGCCTCCTCCGGACTCAGTTGACTGCTGTTGACCATGGCCTCCACCTGGTTGATGAAGGCCTCGAGGCTCCCCTCGAGCTCCTGGATCCGCGTGCGGGCGCGCGCCTTGCGGACCTCCGGGGACGGGGTGGGCGGCGAGGTGTCGATGGCGAGCACGCCCTGCTGCTTGAGCTGCAGGGCCGCCTCGCAGGCCTCGATGGCGTCGAACCCGGCCTGGCGGGCGGCGATCACCGCGTCGTCCAGCGTGCAGGAGCCCTTGCGCTGGTGGACCCTCCGCAGGATCGGGTCGCCCGCGCCCGGCAAGCGGCTCTGCGGCTTCTTGGGCCCCGGGGCGAGGGTGGTCCGGTTGGGGTCGCCCACCCGCCGGGACAGGGCGGCGAACTTCTGGTTGATCTCGCCGATCTCGTCCAGGACCTTCTTGACCCCGAACGAGAGCTTCACCGCCTGCATCTCGGCGTCGAAGATCGCGGGCGGGGGGTTGGCGTCGCGGAACTCGAACTCGGCGCCGCTCCAGAACACGAGGTCGATCAGCTCGTCGCGCACGACCTCGCGGGCGCACTCCTTGGCGATCTCGCGCAGGTCGCCCTCGAGGAACTCGCCCAGGGCGGCCTCGTCCTCGGGGTGGGTCGCGTCGAGCTGCCGGACCATGTCCGGCGTCACCTGGGGGTGGCGCCGGATCGCGTCCCGCAGGGTGCGGCCGCGACGGGTGCCCATGCTGGTCAGGCGCAGGCCGCCCGCCGGGAAGAACACGCACTTCTCGCTCAGCGCGTCCGAGGCGAGCAGATAGGCGACCGTGCGGCTGCCCTCCAGCGCCTTGAGGACGTCGGCCAGGCTCTTGGTGTTGAGCGGGCCGGACAGGAGGGGCTTCTTGGAGTGGGTCGCCTCCCGCCGCGCGGTGGTGCGTCCCTCGTCCTCACCCATTCGGCCGGTGGTCCGGCCGGTCATGCGGCCGCTCGGAGCGCCAGGCCCCCGACCCATGACCCGCCCCGTGGGCCCCGGCCGCCTCCCCGAGGCGCCGCTGCCGCCACCCGGGCCGGTCACTCGCCCCCCTCCTTCGCCGGCAAGGCGTCGAAGGCGATCCGGAACCCTACCGCCTCGTGGCGGGTGTCGACGCCCACGCCGTCGAGGTAGAAGGCCGGTCGCGCCGTGGCGAACACCCGGGTGCGGAAGCTCCCGCCCCGCACCCACACCACGGGCGCCTGGGCCGTGTGTCCGGGACCCGTCGTCAGCTCCGCCACGTTGCCCGCCATGTCGAGGCAGCCGACGGGGCTGACGTCCCTGGGGAAGCTCCCCGGCGGGCGCGGGAGCGTGGTCGCGTCGAGGCCCCAGTTGCAGAACGAGGGCTCGTTCTCGGGGCCCCACGGCCACTCCACCCCGGCGTCGCCTCGCGCCGCCCGCTCCCACTCGGCGTAGGTCGGCAGGCGCCCGCCCTGCGCCTCGGCGTAGCGGAGCGCCTCGGCCGCGCTGACGCCGGCGACCGGCAGGGCCGGCTCGGGGGGCGCCGCGCCCGACCACGCCTCGGGAGGCGCGACGCCGGCGCCGGCGAGGAAGGCCGCGTACTCCCCCTGGGTCACCTCCCGCAGGCCGATGTAGTAGCCCTGCAGGAACATGCGCTTGTGGCGCGTCCCCTCCCCCAGCGTGCACTCGCCGGCGGGGACCCAGGCGACCCCGCGCTCGTCGAGCTCGTCGGTGAGCGCCGCCCGCAGCGTCTCGACCTCCTTCGCCTCCGGCAGGGCGAGGAGCTCTTCGCTCACCTCGCCCAGGCGGTCGAGGGCCGGCCCCAGGGCGGCGGCCTCACGCTTGGCCTGGACGTCCGCCAGCAGGGTCTCCAGCGCCTTGCGGCGCGTGGCCGCCACCCGCTTCCGCAGCAGCTCCAGCTGTCCGGTGGCCGCCTTGGCGGCCAGCGTCCCCTTGTGCTCCCCCACGAACGCCGCGTAGCGCTCGATCGCCGCCACGTCGTCGAGCGTCGCCGCCTCTTCCTTCAGGCCGGAGAGGGCAGCCGAGGCCGCCTGCTCCTCGGCAGAGAACCCCGCCTGTGACGCGCCCATGTCGGCGAGCACCGTCTTGAGGGGTCCCAGGCCGAGCCCGAACAACACGCCGGTGAACACCAGCAGCCCCACCGCCGCGTGCCGGAGCGCGGCGGGCGTCTTGACCTCGATCGGCCGCAGCTGCTGAGTGAACGGCGCCAGCTCGCCCTGCGAGACCAGGAGCGTCGCCTTGCCGTCGAGGGTGATGCTGGCGGCGGCCTCCACCGGCGCGGGCGGCGGGGCGGCCTCGGGTCGCTCCAGGGCGGCCAGGACCTCGTCCATGCTCTGGAAGCGGGCCGCCGGGTCCTTGGCCAGCATGCGCGAGATCACCCCCGACAGGGGCTCGGGCACGTCGGGCGCGCGCTGGTGCGCCGGCTTCAGCGGCTCCGACACGTGCTTGAGCAGCAGCTCGACGGCGGTGCGGGCGGTGAACGGCGGGGCGCCGGTGACGAGGTGGTAGAAGGTCGCCCCCAGGGAGTAGATGTCGGTGCGCGCGTCCACCTCGCGCGCGTCCACCTGCTCGGGCGAGATGTAGTGCGGCGTGCCGACGATGCGCCCCTCGCTGAGCGCCTCGCCCGCGCCCTCGTTGATGAGGGCCAGCCCGAAGTCGGTGACCTTCATGGTGGGGCCCGGCGCCACCAGGATGTTCCCCGGCTTGATGTCGCGGTGGATGATCCCCTTGCGGTGCGCCTCACCCAGGCCGCGCGCGATCTGGCGGACCAGCGCGGTCGCCTCCTCGGCGGGCAGCTTCTGCCGCTTCTTCAGCAGGTCCTGCAGGCTGCCGCCCTTGACCAGCTGAATGACCAGGAACCGGGTCTGCTCCTCCTGGCCGACGCCGTACACCGTCACGATGTTGGGGTGCTCGAGCTTGCCGAGGGTCCGCGCCTCGCGCATGAACTGCTCGACCTGCCCCTCGTCGCGGGTCAGCTTGGGCGAGAGGACCTTGACCGCCACCTCGCGCTCGAGGCCCAGCTGGCGGGCCAGGTAGACGGTGGCCATGCCCCCCTGACCCAGGAAGCGCAGGATCTCGCAGCCACCCAACTCCTTGCCGATCAGCGGGTCGCGGGCCTGCGTGGTCGCCCCGCCCGCCCCCGGGCCGCCCGTGCGCGTGCCCCAGTCGGCGGTCGCGTCGAGGGCACCCGAGCCGTCGGCGCTGTCCTGCAGCGTCTGGTCGGGGTCCGGCGCGGGGCGGCGGGTGGGGCGACGGCGGGGGTCGGGAGGGGCCAAGGGAATTCCTCTGGGCTCACGAGGTTACGAGGTCGGCGACCGTCGTTCAACGGCCCCGCGACCCCTCGCCCCGACCTCTCGCCCCACCTCTCGCCTCGTCCGCCAGGGCGAGCGCCGCGACGTACGGCGTGGTGGCGCCTGCGGCGGCCCGCCGCAGGACCGCGCGCACCGTCTCGGCCACGCGCGCCTCGGCCCGGACCACGTCGCGCGGCGCTCCCTCCTCGCCGCAGCCGACCAGCGCCACCGCGGCGCCGCCGTTGGCGACGAAGTCGGGCACGGACAGGACGCCTCGCGCCGCCCGAGCCTCGGCCCGC
>JAWLGW010000837.1:0-3696 GCA_041690735.1 Planctomycetota bacterium | reverse complement strand
TCGCCCTCCGGGAGCGCGAGGCCGAAGGGCTCCTGCGCGGGCGGACCCTCGACCTGTTGCCGAGCCTGGCGCACATGAGCGTCAACCGCCTGTTCCCCCGCGATCAGGTCCGCTACGAGCTCGTGCTCTTCGACCGGCTGGAGCGGGCCTACACCTCCTCGCTGCGGCGAAGGGCCTTCGAGGCGAAGCGGCGGGAGCGAGGCGCGACATGAGCGGGGCCTTCGTCGACGGGCTGTACAAGCCGCGCTACGTGGCGAGCGACGACCGGGTCGGTGACGCGGAGCTTCCGGAGCTGCTCGACGTCATGCGGGCGCGCGGGGAGACCGACCTCTCGCTGTACGGCCAGCCGATCACCGACGCGGGGCTGGCCGCGCTGGCCGCCGAAGGCGACCTGACGGGGCTCAACCTCACCGGGACGCGGATCACCGACGCCGGCCTGGCGTCGCTGGCGGCGCTGCGGCAGCTGCGCACGCTGGTGCTGAACGCCACGGCGGTGACGGGGTGCACCCTCGACGCCCTGGCCGAGCTGCCGGAGCTGACCACGATCGGGCTGAATCAGGGCGCGGCCGACGACGGGGCGCTGCTGGCCCGGCTGCCGCGCCTGGTGAGCGTGGGGGTGAACCACACCCGCGCGAGCGACGCCCTGGCGAGGTCGCTCGCCGGCTCGCCCGCGCTGCGCCGGGTCGGGATCGGCTGGACCCGTCTGACCGACGACGGCGCGCAGGCGCTGGCAGAGGCTCCGAACCTCGACTCGATTCAGCTGTCAGGGACCTCCGTCTCCGACGCGGGGGTGTGCGGCCTGGTCCGCTGCCGGCCAGGCCTGCGCGAGCTGTTCGCGGCAGGGTGTGCGACGGGTCCGGCTGCGCTCCATGCGGCTGCCGGGCTGGAGCGACTCGAGCGGCTCGACGTGTCGGGACCAGGCGTCGGGCTGCTCCGGGGGGCCTGCCCTGCGCCCGCCGCGTCCCTGCGGGTGCTGGAGCTCGCCGAGCGCCACCTCGGCGCGGCCCTCCCGGCCTGGGTCGCGGCGCTCCCCCGGCTGCAGGTGCTGGGCCTCGCGGGCTGCGTCCTGGAGGACGACGTCGCCGGCCTGATCGCCGCCTTGCGCGGCTCCACCTCGCTGGAGGTGTTGGACCTGTCGCGGACCGGGACCCAAGACGAGCACCTGCGGCGAGGGCTGGACCTCCCCGCCCTGCAGGTCCTCGACCTGTCCGAGACGGCCGTCAGCGACGCGAGCCTGCCCGCCCTGCGAGGCTGCCTCCGCTTGCACACGTTGATCCTGAAGCGAACGCGAGTTCAGTCGGACGCGGCGCGGATCTCGGGGAGCCTCCCGAGCCTGCGGCGCCTGCTGCTCGACGGGAGCCCGGCCGGCGAGTCGGGCGGCGGATCCTGAGGGCGCCACCGCGGAAGCGGCCGTCGAGGGGACGGCCGCCTCCGCCTGGCCGCGCCCGAGTCAGCTGTGCGAGACGCTGCAGGCCGTGCCGGTGCAGGTGGCGTTGCTGTCGCAGTTGTAGTGGCCCGTCTCGTGCCCCGGAGAGCAGCCCGGCTCTTCCTTCTGGACCCGGACGCCCCCGACGACGTTCGCCTGCTCCTCCTGGTCCAGCTCCTGGGCGCCCCCCAGGATCTCGGCGCTCCGCTTGTCGAGGTTCAGCTTCTTCTTGTCCGCCATGACGTGCCTCCAGTGGTATGCACCCGCACCTCCTTGGTAGCCCCGGCAGCCAGGCGGCGCAATCTCCCTGCGTCACGATCGTGTAGGACCTGCGCCCGAGGCAGCGCCTAGACGTGGTTGCGCAGCATGAGCTCCCGCGGATGGGGCTCGAGGTAGGTCTGCCCCTGCAGGTACTCCACCCCGTGCTTGCGGACGTGGTGGCGGATCAGGGTGACCGGGACCACCAGGGGGATCAGGCCCTGGCGGAAGTCCTCGATCACCTCGCCCAGCTCGGCCTTCTCGTCCGGGGTGGCCAGCTTCTTGAAGTAGCCCTGGCAGTGCTGCAGGACGTTGGTGTGCTTCTTGGTCGTCGCCTGGCGGCGCAGGGCGGTCATGAAGGCGCGGGCGTAGCGCTGGCCGAGGTCGGCCCGATCCTGACCCTTGGCTGAGGCGACCAGGCGGCCGAGCTCCCGGTAGCCCTCGAGGTCGTGGGCCATGAGGAGGAGCTTCTCGGCGGTGTGGAACCGGACCAGGTCGCCCACGGTCCACCGGCGGGCGAGGAGGTCGCGCAGCCGGCGGTAGGCGAACACCCGCTCCCAGAAGTTCTCCCGCAGGTGGGGGTCGTTGAGGCGGCCCTCCTCCTCGACCGGGAGGAGGGGGAAGGCGTCCAGGAGCACCTCGGCGTACAGGCCGCGGCCGTCCTTCTTGGGGACGCCGTTCTCGTCGTAGACCCGGACGCGCTCCATGCCGCAGGTGGGGGAGTCCTTCTTGAGGACGTAGCCCACCAGGTCCTGGCGCTCGAGCTGGCGGGCGGTGCGCGCGGCGAACCGGCGCATGGCGGCGGTGTGGTCGGTGCCGCTCTTGGGGGCGACCAGGCGCACCTGCGCCCCGTCCCGCACCAGGCGCAGCGACTCGCGGGGGGTGCCGAGGCCGATCCCCATCTCGGGGCACACCGGCACCCACTCCACGAAGCGGCCCACCGTCTCGATCAGGAAGGGGTGGCGCTTGTGGCCGCCGTCGAAGCGGACCTCCTCGCCCAGCAAACAGGTCGAGATCCCGATCCGGATCGGCGCGGCGGGGGCGTCGGCGGTGGGGGCGGTGGGGGGGGCGGTGGGGAGGGCGCGGCGGCTCACCCTCGTACCGTATCGCCCTGGTGCAGCCCGCGTGCTCCCGAGGGCGAGGCGCTCAGGGGAAGCGGCGGGCGGCGCGGCGCCCGGTGTACAGCGCCCACCGTTCGGCGTCCGCCGCGCCCAGCAGCTCGGCGTACAGGCGCAGCTGCTCGCCGTGCTTGACCGGGTCGGGGTCGCCGGTCTTGTAGTCGACCACCACCAGGCCGGCGTCGGTCTCGAGGAGGAGGTCGACCACCCCCTCCACCAGCACGCCCTCGGCGTCCGTGGCCGCCAGGGGGAGCTCCCGGTGAACGGCGCGAGCGCGGCGGGCGCGCTGCAGGAGGTCGTGCTGAAGCGTCCACACCACCTCCTGGCAGGCGCGGTCCGCGTGCGGCAGGACCTCGGGGTGGGAGCGGGCCAGGGTCTCCACGTAGGCGCGCACCTGCGCGGCGTCCGCGCTCAGGGGCACCAGCGACAGGACCAGGTGGACGAAGGTCCCGTAGCTCTGCGCCGCCTCCGGGGCCGGGAACACCACCGCCCCTACCACCGCCCCGACCACCGCCGCCTCCTCCTCGGCCAGCTCGCACAGGTCGGCGGCAGGGGCGGAGCGCCCCTCCTCCTCGGCGGTCAGGGCGCAGCGCTCGCTGACGGTGACGGTGGGCTGGGTGGGGCGGCTGGCGACCGCCCGCGAGCGGGCGCGCTCCTGCCGCCAGCGGGCGTACGAGGCGGCGTCCGGGCCTGGGGGCGCAGGCACCTGCAGGCCCAGCGCGGCGGCGGGGGCCGCGGCCCCGCTCGCCGGCGCCTCGCGCACGTCCTCGGGGGTTTCCCGGGCCAGCGCGGCGAGGTGAGGGACCAGCCGCAGGGCCAAGCGGTCGAACTTCGCGTCCTGGTAGTCCCGCACCCGCGGCAGCACCAACACGTCGCGGGCGCGGGTGACGCCGA
>JAWLGW010000836.1:0-3700 GCA_041690735.1 Planctomycetota bacterium | reverse complement strand
CTCGTCAGCGCCGCCGAGCGCTATGGCCTCTTCCACGCCGAGGTCTTCACCCTCTTCGTCCTGCACTCGGCCTATGACGACGAGGTGGAGGAGGTGCTGCGGCTGCTGGCCGCGGACAAGCGGTTGGGGCAGACGCTGGCCCTCATGCCCGCCGTGTGCGCGGACTTGGAGGCGCGGGGCCTGCCCCTCTCCCGCTACCCCGAGCGGGACACGGAGGCCGGGGACGTGCTGCGCGGCATGGGCCGCGCCCCTGCGCCGCACCCCTCGCCAGGCCCCTAGCAAGAACACCGCTCCGAAGGCGCCGAGCACCCCCAGGTCCGGCGCCGCGCGGGCGAGCGTGGTCCCCTCCACCACCACCGCCTGCGCCGCCGCGTCCGCCCAGTGGGAGGGCATGAGGCGGCCGAGCGCCGCCGCTGCACCGCTCAAGGGCTCGAGGGTGCCGACCAGCAGCACCTGCGGCACCAGCACCAGCGGCGTCGCGGCCACGGCCGCGGTGCGGCTGCTCGCCTCGGCCGAGATCCACAGGCCAAGCGCGGCGCCGCACAGCGCGGGCGCGATCAGGACCGCCAGCAGGCGTTCGGGCGCCGCGGCCAGACCTTCGAGGGAGGCGACGACCCCCGCCAGCAGGAGCGCCTGCAGCGCGGCCACGCCCAGGCCCGTCAGCGCCTTGGCGGCGAGGTACGGCTCGGCGGCCACGCCGGCCAGCCGCTCGCGCCGGTGGAGCGGACGCTCCTTGACGAGCTCCTGGCAGGCCCCGACGCAGCCCAGCCACAGGGCGGCCAGGACGAGCTTGAACGAGAGCTCCGCCAAGCCGGCGGCCGAGCTCCCGTCGTAGGCGAACGCCACCAGCGCGCCGATCGCCGCCGCCTGTCCCAGCTGGAGCGCCAGGGCCCGACCGCTCCGCCAGGTCGTCCGCTGAGCCCGGGCGAGGTGCGCGACGAACGCCTCGAGGCCGGTCGGATCGCCGCCGCCGGCGCGGCAGGGCAAGGGCGCCTCAGGCCCGACCGGCGGCGGCGGGGGGCGCCGCCCTCGCCACACGTCAGGGGCCGACGCCTCCAGCCGCTCGTACAGGTCCTCGAGGGCGGTCACTCCGAAGTGAGCCAGGGCCGCCGCGGGCGGGCCGTCGAACACCAGCCGCCCCGCCTGCAGCACCAGCAGCCGGTCGAAGGCCGCGGCGGCGGCCAGGGTATGGGTGACGCAAACCACCGCCGGCCCCTCGGCGGCGACGGCGCTCAAGACCTCCACCACCTGTCGCTCGGCGGCGGCGTCGAGGCCGCTGGTCACCTCGTCGAGGATCAGCAGGTCGGGCTGGGCGATCAGCTCCAGGGCCAGACTCACCCGGCGGCGCTGACCGCCGCTGAGGCGATCCGTTCGCACGCCCAGCCGCTCGACCAGCCCCAGGCGCAGGGCGACGCGGGCCAGCCGCGCCTCCCGCTGGGCGGGCAGCGCCAGCAGCTCGGGCGCGCGCAGGCGAAGGGCGGTGCTCAGCGCCTCGCGCACCGTGAGCGCCTCGGGGACTCCGTCCGCCTGGGGGACGTAGCCGATCCGGCCGCGCAGCTCCAGATCCCCGAGCGGCCGGCCGAAGGCCAGCACCTGGCCGGAGGAGGGGCGGGCGGCGCCGGCCAGCAGCTCCACCAGCAGCGACTTGCCTGCCCCGGAGGGGCCCACCACGGCCACTCGCTCCCCCCGCCCGATCGCGAAGGAGACGTCTCGCAGCAGGGGCGCCCCGCCGACCTCGCGAGAGAGGGCGACCGCTCGCATGACCGCGGGTGCCGTGCCCGTGCTCGTGCTCGGACTCGGACTCGGGCTCGGATCCGGGAGCGGATGGGCCTGATCGCACGACGGCCAACAGTGTGGTTCGCGGGGCTTCGCCCCCGAGGGTGTGGTACTGGAAGAGGGCGGGAGGCACGGCAGCGAACAGTGTGGTTCGCCGGGGGGCTTCGCCCCCCCGCGTTCCCCCCCAAGAGGCTCCGGGACGGCGCGCGCTGCTCCTCCTTGGGAGAGGCAGACCTTCGTCTCCGATCGTCCGCGAGCGCCGCCCCTCCGCCCACCTCGCGCGGGAGCTCGACCCGGGACCGTCCAACAGCCCCGCCTCGCAGCTAGGCCGCACCCGCGCGAGGTGCTCCGAACCGTCGGCCATTCTGCGACAGCCTCCCCCCCGCGTTCGCCCCCCAAAGGGCTCCGGGACGGCGCGCGCTGCTCCTCCTTGGCGTGGACAGGGGCGGGGGCCGGGAGGACCGCGCGCGCTGCCCCTCCGCCCACCTCGCGCGGGTGCTCGCTCCGGGTTGGTCGAGCTGCCACGCCTCGCGAAGTCCCGCTCTCGCGCGAGGTGCTCCGTACGGGTGGGCTCATTCGGGCTGACTCGCCTCGTCCCGCTCGCGATCCTCGGCGTGTTCCTGCTCCTGCTCGACCTCCGCGACCGGCGGACGGCCCAGCACCGCGTCCAGGACGTCGAACCCCGCCTCCAGGCCGATCTCCGCCACTTCGCCCGCGGTCCGCGCGCCCTCGCGCACCAGGTCGCTCGCGACCGGTCGAGGGGCCCGCGGAGTGGACGCCGGCAGCGACTCCGCCTGCAGCGACTCGGCCCGCGGCGCGACCTGCTCCAGCGCGCCCTCGACCGCGCCGGTGATCAAGCCCCGGGCGGCCGCCTGGCCGGTGCGCACGACCACCTCCGGATGGAGGGCCTCGGTGACGCCGCCGCGGATCCCCTCCCGCACGCTCCCCTCGATGTCGCCGCCCACGGCCCGTCCCGGCGCCGCCGCGAACAGGAGGGCCGCGCCCAGCAGCGCGCCCGCTGCCGCCGCTCCGAGGAGGTGCCAGGGAGCGGCGCGCCCCTGGCCGCTCACGACCCGGCTCCGGTGAGGCGGCGCAGTCCCGCCTCCAGCAGGCGCTCCTGCAGGCGCTCGTTGGTGGCTCCCTCCTGCTCCGCGGCGCGCAGGGTGAGGTAGGTGCGCCAGGCGCGGGACAGGAACCGGTCCATGAGTGACAGGCGCCGGGTGAGGTCGCCCCGCAGCGGTCCGGCGGTGGAGGGGGCGAGCTCGAGCGCCTCCTTGGTGAACGTCCGCGCCTGGTTGACGATCTCCCAGGCCTGGCGGGCGCGGACCGCCCTCAGGGCTACCGGGGCCCCCCGGCGCTCCCCGTCCTCTCCGAGGCCGCCCTCGGTGACCGCGTCCTCGTAGCGCTTCTCGCCCGCCACGTACAGCGCGCTGGCGAGGGCGGTCAGGACGGTGGCCGTGCGGTCGGCGGCGCGGCGAGCCGTGCGGCGCAGGTCACCGCCTCCCGCCGCGCCCGCCGCGGGGTCGAGGCGGGTCAGGGCGCGGGCCGTGGCGCGCAGCTCCTGCAGGCTCCCCAGCAGCTCGCTGGCGTGCGCGGTCTGCCGGGCGGCGTCGTCGCTCGCCTCGCGGCCGTCCACCCGCTTCATGAGGCCGCTCGCGCGCTGCTCGAGCGAGGTCAACCGCTCCTGGAGCACGCCCCGCAGGGCCTCGCGCTCGTAGGCGGTGGGGGCGGTGAGGTGCAGCCCCAGACCCTCGCAGGGGGCGCAGGTCAGGTGGCCGCGCCCCTCGCAGCGGGTGCAGGTCTCCCACCGCTGGAAGCGCAGGCGGCCCACCCGCTCCTGGTCGAGGTGGTCGATCGTGCGGCCGAACCGGCAGCGGGTGTTGGTGCCGCGCGCCGCCGCGGCGCACTCCACCACGCCGCTCCC
>JAWLGW010000835.1:0-3711 GCA_041690735.1 Planctomycetota bacterium | reverse complement strand
CCCGGCGGGGGGCGCGGCCGGCTGGGGCGCGGACGCGGACCCCGCGCACCCGCGCCCACGCCCGCCGCTCCGAGTGAGGGCGGCGGGCGGCGCCGCCCGCAGACCGCTACACTGCAGGCGATGTACGGCGCCGACCCGGCCGAGCGCGAGACGCTGCGGCACGCCATCGATCAGGGATTCCTGGCCGCCGAGCAGGTCGAGGGCGCGGCGCAGCAGCTGCTCGCGCAGGGGACGCTGGAGCCCGGCGCCCTGCTGTCGCAGCTGATCCCGGCCCTGCACCCCGACGACCGGGCCCGCCTGGCGGCCTACTACCGGGAGCGGCGCCAGGCGGCGGTCGCGCCCACGGCCACGCGCCCCGACGCAGACGAGGACGTGCTCGACAGCGCCCCGGCGTCCCAGCAGGCGGCGCCCCCCCCCGAGCGGACCGAGGACCCCCCTCGCCGGGTGGGGCCGTACGAGGTGGTGCGCGAGCTGGGCCGCGGCGGCATGGGGGTGGTCCTGCAGGGACGCCACCCCACCCTGCGCCGGGAGGTGGCGATCAAGATGCTCCTGGGGGTCGGCGCCTTCGACCCCCGCCGGCGGGAGCGGTTCGAGGTCGAGGCCCGGGCCAGCGCGCGCCTGCGCCACCCGCACATCGTCGCCGTCCACGACGTGGGGGAGGACGCGCAGGGACGGCCGTTCCTGGTGATGGACCTGGTGGAGGGACGCTCGCTGCAAGAGGTGCTCGAGCAGCAGGGTCCCCTCCCGCCCCGCCAGGCGGCCGAGGTGGTGGCCAAGCTCGCCGACGCGGTGGCCTACGCCCACGAGCGCCTGGTGCTGCACCGCGACCTCAAGCCGCACAACGTGCTGCTCGACCTGCAGGGTGAGCCCCTGCTCACCGACTTCGGCCTGGCGAAGGAGCTCGACACGCGCAGCGGGCTGACTCAGTCGGGCCAGTTCCTGGGCACCCCCGCCTACGTGGCCCCGGAGCAGGCGGCCGGCCGCCGCGACCTCGTCGACCGCCGGGCCGACGTGTACGGGCTGGGCGGCACGCTGTACGCGCTGCTCAGCGGGCTGCCGCCGTTCGACGGCAACACCGCCCTGGCGGTGCTGGAGGCGGTGGCATCGCAGATGCCGCCGGCGCCTTCGGCCTTTCGCGGCGACGTGCCCCGGGACCTCGACACCATCTGCCTCACCTGCCTGGAGAAGAGCCCCGAGCTGCGCTACGCCACCGCCAGCGAGCTGGCCGAGGACCTGCGCCGGTTCCTGGCGGGCGACCCGATCCGGGCCCGGCCGGTGGGCCTGCCCCGCCGGATCCTGCGGGGAGCCTGGAGGCGGCCTCGCCTGGTGGCCGCGATCGCTGCCCTGGCGGCGCTGGGCCTGGCGGGCTGGGCCGTCAAGACGCGCGAGGTGGTGGCGGCGCTCGCCGCCACCCGGGCGGCGCGCGCCGACGCGGAGACGGCCCGCGCGGCGGCGGAGGAGGAGGCCCGCGCCGCCCGGGCGGCGCAGCAGGCGGCCGAGCGGGCGCGCGCCGAGACCGAGCGGGAGCGGGCTCGGGCCGAGGAGACCCTGGCCAGGTCGCTGCTCGACCAGGGCTTCCTGGCGCTGAACGCCGGGGACGCCGAGCAGGCGGGCCTCGCCTTCGCCCGCGCCTACGCGGGCCTCCCAGCGGACGATCCGGGTCGCGCGGCCGCCGAGCGGGCGGCGCGGCGGGTGGCGGCGGTCGCGGGCGCCGCCGAGGTCCTGCCGGCCGTGACCGACCACGTGGCCGGGCTGGCCGCCACGCGCGACGGTCTGGTGGCGACGGCGGAGGACGACGGCTCGGTGCGGCTGTGGAGCCGCGAGGGGGGCGGCGACCCCGCTCGCTTCCCTGCTGACGGCGCGGCGCCCGCGAGCGCCGTCGCCTTCGCGCGTCCGGACCGGCTGGTGGTGGGCCACCTGGACGGACGCGTGCGGGTGTGGACCTCGGCCGGCGAGCGGCTGCGCGAGTGGCGCTGCGAGGCCGGGATCAACTGGCTGGCCGCCGACGCGGCGCACGTCCTGGCCGGCTGCGCCAACGGGACGCTGGTGCTGTGGCCGCTCGACGGGGTGGGCGCGACGCGACTCCGGGCGCCGGCCTCGGTGCTGTCCTGCGCGATCAGCCCATCGGGCCGCCGGGTGGCGGCGGTCACCCCCCGCGGCATGGCGGCGTGGGAGGTGCGCGACGGTCGCCTCCTCCTGCAGGCCGCCACGATCTCCGGCTACGCGGCCTTCCTCGACGAGGACCGCCTGCTGGTCCAGCCCTACTTCGGCGGCGCCGAGGAGTGGTCGCTGGAGCGGGGCGAGCGGGGGCGGGAGATCGAGGGCCTGGGGCGGGTGGTGATCCAGTGGGCCGCGCTCGATCCTTCTCGGTCGCTGCTGGCGCTGGGGACCTCGGGCGGCATGGTCGCCGTGGTCGAGGCCGAGACCGGCCGCCGCCTGTGGTCGCTGACGATCGATGACGACGCCCGCGCAGCGGAGGCGCTGTGCTTCCTCGACCCGCGCCGGCTCGCGGTCTCCTTCCGAGGTGAGGTGCGGGTGTACGACCTGGCGCCGGTCGTCCCGCGCGAGGTGCCGGCCGGCGCCGCGGCGCTGTTCTTGGGGCGCGACGCGCTGCTGAGCGTGGACGCCGGCGGCCGGGTGAAGACCTCGATCGGCGGGGCGGCGGCCCGCCGCCTGCTGCCGCTGGCGCCAGGCACCCGGGTGCGCGCGATGGCCGCCACGGCGGACGGGGTCCAGGCCGCCTGCGCGGTGGAGGCCGGAGGCGCGGCGCGGGTGCTCGTGCTCGACGTCGCGACGGGCCAGGAGGTGGGCGCCCTGCCAGCCGCGGCGCGCGCGCTGGCCTTCTCGCCTGACGGCGCGCGCCTGGCGGCGGCGGGGCTCGAGGCCGTGACGCTGTGGCCGTCTCGGGCCGCGGCGGCCACCAAGGCCCCGGACGCCGCCAGCGGAGGCGCTCACTGCGCCTTCGCTCCCGACGGTGCCCGTCTGCTGACCCTCGAGCCCCATGGGAAGGTGGCGGTGTGGCGGGTGCGCGAGGACGCCTCGCTGGAGCGGGAGCGCACCCTCGCGCTGGGCGCGAACGACCGCGGCCCCTCGGCGCCGGCGGGGCTCGAGGGCGCCTACTTCCTGGACGCGGACACGGTGGTCACCGTGAGCACCAGCGGCTGGATCCGCTGGTGGGACCTCGCGACGGGCCGCCCCGCGCGCCGCGTCCTCGCCCACCGGGGGCGGATCACCGCCACCGCGTGCTCGCCGGAGGCGAGCCTGCTGGCGATCCTCGGTGAGGACCACCGGCTGGCCCTGTGGGACACGGTGACCGGCCGCCGCCTGGACGGGATCGAGGTCGGCGAGGCGAGCCGGGCCGCCTTCTCGCCGGCGGGGGAGCGCCTCCTGGTGCCCGGTCGCGGCAACCGCGGCGCGCGGCTGTGGCGCCTCGACCTGCCGCCGGTGCCGGGGTTCGTCGACGACCCGCTGGGAGCCATGCGGCGCGCGCTGCGGTTGCAGGACCACCGTTAGCCGAGGAACACCAGCGTCGCCGGCAGCCCGATCAGTCCACAGGCGAAGCCGGCCAGCACGCCCGCCACCCGGTGCCGCCGACCGAGGCGGGGCGCCGGTTCGCCGCGGGTGGTGAGCAGCACGCAGGCGAGCAGCGACGCCCCTCCCAGGCTCCCGACCACCATCAGCCGGGCGTGGAGCCGACCGACGGGGAAGGGC
>JAWLGW010000834.1:0-3712 GCA_041690735.1 Planctomycetota bacterium | reverse complement strand
CGGGCCGGGGGGGGGCGGGGGGGGGCCGCCCCCCCGCCCCCCCCGGCCGTGGGCGGGAAGCGGAGCTCGGCGTGGTCGGCGGTGCGCACCAGCAGGCTGCGGGCGTCGCGGCGGCCGCTGGCGCTGAGGGTCCGCACGGCGTTGCTGAGGAAGATCGGGAAGGAGGGGTCGAAGGTCCAGGCGCCCTCGACCGGCAGGGCCATGAGGTCGAAGGCGCACACGATCGCCCGCCGGTCGCCCTCGCGAGCGTCGATCACCAGCGGGCCCAGGGTGGAGCGGACCACCACCTGGTCCTTGTCTCGGCGGCTGAACCGGCGGGCGGTGGGCAGGACGAGGGTGGCGAAGTTGACGAACCGGGCCACCGGGTGGGTCTCGTCCCAGTCGAGGACGTCCGTCCACTCGATCTGCCCCAGGTCCTCGAGGCCCTCGAACGGCGGGCGGGCCCCGAAGCACAGGTAGTTCCCCGGCGGGAGCGCCTCGGGGGTGGTCCGGTCGAGGACGATCAGGTCGTAGTCGAGGAGCGCCGGGTCCTTGGGGTCGAAGGCCTCGGGGGCCAGGACCGGGATGTCGCCCCGGGGCGTCTTCTGGACCTGCGGGTCCTCGCTCAGGGCGTTGTGCAGGAACACGTTGCCGCCGCTGACCAGCAGCACCCGGCTGGGCGCGGGCGGGTGCACCAGGGCGTGGGCCACGTCGTCGAGCGGCAGCGGGTCGGCCTCGCCGTGGTCGAGCTCGATCCGCACCCGGCGGGGCTCGGTGGAGTCGGTGAGGAAGGGGGTGTCGAAGTCGGCCGAGGCTACCCCGTCGGGCGGGACGGTGAGCTCGCGCGAGGCGACCAGGTCGTCGTCCACGAACAGGTCGACGCCGATCGAGCGGGGCTCGCGGGCGCTGCTGGCGATCGAGGCGAACACCCGGGTCTCGTCTCCCAGCCCCGAGGCCGAGTGGACGTCGACGCCCACGATGCCGAGGTTGTCGCCGGCGCTCCCCACCCGCACGTAGTGGAGGGGGACCTCGGCGTCGAGGCTGGCCCCGTCGAGGGAGCCGACCCGGCCGTCGGAGAACACGTACACCTCGGTGTCGCGCCCCGAGTCCTCGGCGCCGCCCTGCGCCAGGGTCCGGGCGCGGTCGAGGGCGGGGGCCAGCCGGGTGGGCCGGTCGGTGGCCTCGATCCGGTCGAGGGCCTGCAGCAGCGCGGCCCGCGACTCGGTGAGGTCGGTGAGGGCGCGCACGTCGTCGGCGAAGGCGATCACCGTGGCGCGGTCGCCGTAGGAGAGGTCCTCCACCACCCGGCGGGCCTCGGCCACCGCGCGCTGCAGGCGGGTCTGCTGGCCGCTGCCCCCGTCGGTGGCCTGCATGGAGGCGGACACGTCGATCAGCAGCACCGCGTCGGTGCCCCGCAGGCCGCCCAGGCTCGAGACGGGCCGCGCCAGGGCGAGGAGGAGCAGGGTCAGCGCCAGGAGCTGCAGCAGCAGCAAGATGTTCATGCGCAGGCGCTGGAAGGGCGAGTTCACCCGCAGGTCGTCCAGCGCCTGCTGCCACAGGTACGTGCTGGCGATCGGCACGTCGCGCCGCTTGAGCTTGAGGAAGTACAGCAGCACCAGCGCGCCCAGGAAGGCCGGCGCCGCCAGCAGCCACTCGGTCGCCAGGAACTCTAGGCCCATGGGCTCCCCTGGACGCTCACGCGGACGCTCACCGGAGCACGCCGTGCAGGCGCAGCTGCTCGATCACCAGCCGGTCGAAGGGCATGGCGGTGGACGCGCTCAGGTAGCGGGCGCCCCGCTTGTGGCAGAACTCGCGCAGCCCGGCCAGGAAGCTGGCGAGGTTGCGCTGGTAGGCCTCGAGGAGCGGCCCGGACACGGTGACCTCGGTCTCGTCGCCGTCTTCGACGTCGATCAGCTTGAGGTCGCCCGCCAGCGGCGGGTCGAGCTCTTGCGGGGAGAGGATCTGCAGGCAGAACACGTCCATGCGCCGGGCGACGAAGAACCGCACCGCATCCTCGTAGCCGCCCCGGTCGAGGAAGTCCGACACCAGGATCACCACCCCGCGGCGCGAGTGCTCCTGGGCGAAGCGCTTGCAGGCGGCGCCCAGGTCGGTGCGCCCGCCGCAGGGGGTCTGCTCCAGGAAGGTGAGCACCTTGCGCAGGTTGCGCCGCCCCCGCTCGGGGCGGAGCACCCGGTCGAGCTGCGAGGAGAAGGTGCCGATCCCCACCCGGTTCATGTTCACCAGGCCGATGTACGCCAGCGCCGCCACCACCCGCTGGGCGTAGCGGAACTTGTTGGGGCGCCCGTAGTCCATGGAGCCCGAGGCGTCCACCAGCAGGTAGACGTGCAGGTCCTCCTCCTCCTGGAACAGCTTGATCATGAGCCGGTCCAGGCGGGCGTAGATGCTCCAGTCGAGGAAGCGCAGGTCGTCGCCGGGGGCGTACTGGCGGTGGTCGGCGAACTCGACCGACTGGCCCCGCCGCTTGGAGCGCTTCTCGCCCTTCACCCGCCCCTGCAGGATCTTGCGCGACACGATGTCGAGGCGGCCCACCTTGGCCAGGAACTCCTGGTCGAGGAGGGGGGCGTCGTCCTCGGCGAGGGTGCCGCTCTGATCCAGCCTGCGCTCGTCTTCGCTCACGCCCGCTGCAGCTCCTCGCCCTTGATCGTGGTCGGGACCTCCTCGAGGATCTTGCCCACCACCTGGTCGGGGCTGATCCCGTCCGCCTCGCCCTCGAAGTTGAGCAGCACCCGGTGGCGCAGGGCGGGCAGGGCGACCGCCGCCACGTCGCCAAACGACACGTTCCAGCGCCCGTCGAGGAGCGCCCGGAACTTGGCGGCCATGATGAGCGCCTGCACGCCGCGGGGGCTGCCGCCGAAGCTGACGTACTGGCCCGTCATGGGGACGGCGAACTCGCCGCCGGGGTGCGTGGCCAGCACCAGGCGGATGGCGTAGTCCTTCACGTGCGGCGCCACCACCAGCTCCCGCACGAACTGGCGCCAGCCCAGGATCGCCTGGCCGTCCATGACCTTGACCGGCTCGGGCGTCTCCTTGCCGGTGGTCCGGTCGACGATCTCCGCCAGCTCGGCGCGGCTGGAGTAGGTCACCAGCAGCTTGAACAGGAACCGGTCCAGCTGCGCCTCGGGGAGCGGGTAGGTCCCCTCCTGCTCGATCGGGTTCTGGGTGGCCAGCACGCAGAACGGCTCGGGCAGGGGATAGGTGGTGGAGCCCGAGGTCACGCGGTGCTCCTGCATGGCCTCCAGCATGGCCGACTGGGTCTTGGGGGTCGCTCGGTTGATCTCGTCCGCCAGGACGAGCTGCGCGAAGATGGGGCCCTTGCGGAACTGGAACTCTCGCCCGCCCCCCTCGGTCTCGACCACGATCGTGGTGCCCACGATGTCCGCCGGCATGAGGTCGGGCGTGAACTGAATGCGCGAGAAGTCGAGGTCGAGCACCTTCGACAGGGTGCGGATCAGGTGGGTCTTGCCCAGCCCCGGCACGCCTTCCAGCAGGCAGTTGCCGCCGGTGAACACGCCGGTCAGCACACCGTCCACGATCTCCTCGTGGCCCACGATCGCCTTGGCGATCTCGGCCTTCACCTTGGCGTACTCCGCCCGAAAGGTGGCGGCCTTGGCTTCGATCTCCTTGGGGTCCATGGAGGCGTTCCTTCCCGGCCTCCCTCAGGAGGCGTCGCCGCCGCTCGATTCGCCCGAGCGGCGCTCGTCTTGGATCTCGC
>JAWLGW010000833.1:0-3715 GCA_041690735.1 Planctomycetota bacterium | reverse complement strand
GCGGTGGGTCTGGTCGAGTCGCCCACGGCGGTCCTGGTGCCGCGCACCGGCATGATCGCCTCGTCCGCCGCCGTCACCGCGCTCGGGCGCGGCTCGGGCGACGTCCTGCAGACCCTCGAGCTGGGCGGCCGCCGGCTGGTGGGCCTGGGCGCGCTCCCGCGCGCCGGGACGCTGGTGGTGACGACCGAGCGCGGCGCCTACGGCTTCCGGCAGGTGGACCCGGTGGCCCTGGCCCGCGAGACCGTGCGCCTGGCGCGGGCGCTGCAGGCCTCCCCCGACGACGCGTCGCTGCGGGCCCGCCTGGCGGCGCGCCTCGACCAGCAGGGGCGCCGCCAGGCGGCCCTGCAGGTCCTGCGCCGCGGGATCCTGGCGGAGGGGGTGCGCGTGGGCGCCTTCGACGCGCTGTTCGGCAGCATGGCCGCGATCGCCGAGTCCGCCAGCGAGGACGAGGCGCTGCACCTGCCGATCCGCCGGCTGCCGCGCCCCCCGGTGATCGACGGGGAGCTGAGCGACTGGTGGCGCCCCTGGTCGTCGATCCCCCTGCGGGGGCCGCAGTTCGTGCAGCCGATCCAGCAGGAGCCCGGCTCCTCGCCCGGGCGGTGGACCGGCGAGGAGGACCTGTCCGCCGACCTGTACCTGGGCTACGACGCGCAGAACTTCTACTTCGCCCTCGACGTCGCCGACACCAACCTGCGCCCCTACGACAGCGAGGCCGAGCGGTGGATCGGGGACTGCCTGCTGATCGCGATCGACTGCCTGGGCAACGGGGGCCAGACGGTCATGGGCGACGACCTGCTCCTGTCCCTGGCGCTCACCCTCCCCCGCCAGAAGGACGAAGACGAGCAGGAGCAGCAAGAGGCAGAAGAATCGAAGCCGGCGGGCAAGTACTTCGTCCGGCGCAAGGAGGACGGCTCGGGCGCGGTGTACGAGGCGGCGATCCCCTGGAGCATGTTCGTGCAGAACGGCGCGCAGCTCGACCCGACGACCGGCCCCGAGCGCGGCTTCGGCTTCGGCATGAACCTGGTGCTCACCGACGACGACGGCGACCGCTTCGAGGCGGGCGACCCCAACGCGCAGGACGGGCAGCGAGGCGCCCTCAAGGCCCTGGAGCTGACGCCCAGCGTCCTGCTCCACTACGAGAAGAGCCGCCTGTGGCGCGGCTACATCCCCGATCGCTTCGCGCGGGTGAGGCTGGAATGAGCGGTCGCGGTCACCTCACGCTCCGCGGCGGGCTCCTGGCGGTGGGCCTGTGGGCCGCCGCGGCCACCCTGGCCGTCGCCGCCTACGAGGCCGGCGACGAGGTGCGCCCCTTCACCGCCACCGACGCCGAGGGGCGCCGACACCGGCTGGCGGACCTGCGCGGCAAGAAGCACGTGGTCCTGGTGGTGTGGAGCTCGCGCTGCCCGCACTGCCGCGCCTACGGCGAGCGCCTGGAGCGCCTGCGCAAGGCCTACGCCGAGCGAGGCGTGGTCCTGCTCGGCCTGGCGCCCTCGCGCGGCGAGACCGCCGAGGCGATCGCGGAGGGGAAGCGGCAGGCCAAGGTCGAGTTCCCGGTGCTCCTCGACGAAGGAGGCAAGATCGCCAGGGACCTCGGCGCCGTCACCACCCCCACCGTGTACCTGATCGACAAGGAGGGGCGGCTGCGCTACCAGGGGGCGATCGACGACGACCCTCAGGGCAAGAAGGCCGACCCCGAGGCGCACCTGCAGCAGGCGATCGACGCGGTGCTGGCCGGCAAGGACCCGCCCAAGACGAAGGTGCAGGGACCGGGCTTCCGGATTCGGTACTGAGAAGAACAGAGAATATGAACATGAACCGAGAATGAGGAAAGAACGAGGTCCGCAGCGGCGACCCATTCCTCACTCCATTGCCAATTGCCCGTTCATGTTCATATTCTCTGTTTCTTCCTGCCTCCCCTACAGCAGCCCCTTCAGCCGGTCGATCCGGTCGCCGAGCGGCGGGTGGGAGCGGAACAGGCCCGCCAGCAGGCTGCCCGAGCCGTCGCGGATCCCGAAGGCGTGCAGCGACTCGGGGAGCTGCGAGCCGACCTGCGAGCGGTGCAGCCGCTCGAGGGCCGCGATCATCTTGTGGTTGCCCGCCAGGTTGGCCCCGCCGGCGTCGGCGCGGAACTCGCGCCAGCGGCTGAACCACATGACGATGATGGTGGCGAGCAGGGCCAGGACCAGCTCGGCGACGATCGTGGCCACCCAGTAGCCGATCCCCGGGCCGCGCTGCTGGCGCCCGCCGCTGAGCGCGCTGTCGACGATCGAGCCTATGATCCGCGAGAAGAAGAGCACGAAGGTGTTGAGCACCCCCTGCAGCAGGGTCATGGTCACCATGTCGCCGTTGGCGACGTGGCTGACCTCGTGGGCCAGCACCCCCTCCACCTCGTCGCGGGACATGCCCTGCAGGAGCCCGGCGCTGACCGCGACCAGCGAGGCGTTGCGGCGGGCGCCGGTGGCGAAGGCGTTGAGGTCGGGCGAGTCGTAGATCGCCACCTCGGGGGTCCCGATCCCGGCCTGGCGAGCCAGCGCCTCCACGCGCTCCACCAGCCAGGCCTCCGTGGGGTTGCCGGGGCGCTCGATCACCCGGGCGCCGGTGCTCCACTTGGCGATCGTCTTGGAGAGGGCGAGGGAGATGAAGGCGCCGCCGAAGCCGAACAGGGCGGCGAACACCAGCAGCGGGGCGTAGCCGCCCAGGGTCTCGGGCTGGATCACCCCCGCCGCGCTGAGGATCCTCAGCACGATCGAGAACACGATCAGGATGGCGAAGTTGGTGGCGAGGAACAGGAACAGCCGCGTGATCATGTGCTCGAAGCCCCCGGGAGAGCGGCCCTGCGCCCGCTCCTCTCCCCCTCCATTCAACCTGGGCCGGCAGGTTTGGGTAGCGGCGGCGCAGGCGGCGGGCGCCGCACGTACAAGCTCCAGCGTCCCTGGGTCCGGGCGCGCCGCCAGGGGGGCGCGAGCAGGGGCGCTGGCAAGGGCTGATCGGGCCTGGCCCGCACGACCACGTGGTCGTAGCTGCCCCGCTCGACCTCGAGGGCGAGGTCCGCGCTCCAGGGAGGGCGCGCCTGGGGGCGGTACCGCACCAGCGAGTGGAAGGAGCGGGCGAAGGTGTACTCGGCGATCAGCGGTCGCTGCACCTGCAGGAGCATGGCGTAGTGGAGGAACGGCTCTCCCCGGTGCGGGGCGGCCTCGGCGTCGAGGATCGCCCCCAGGACCTCGGCGCCGGGCGGGACCTGCGCGGTCACCGCCTCGAACCCCTGAGCCTCCTGGGCGAAGGAGAGGTAGCGGGCGGCCGTGACCGCCGGCCAGCCCACCGCCACGGCCGCCACCAGGGCGCGCCCCGCCCGCCGGCGACGATCACCGCGGCGGGGCTCCAGGGCCGCCAGCGCCAGCAGGGGGGCGAACACCGCCACCCGCGAGTAGATGTGGGTGGTCCCGCCGAGCACGAACGGCAGGGTCAGGAACAGCAGCGCCGCCAGCGCGGCCGGGGCCCACCGGTCGAGGCGGGGGGCGAGGCCTCGCGAGCTCAGGGCGACGCCCGCGCCCAGCAGCGCCAGCGCCGCCACCGCCGGCCGATCTCCGCCGAGGAGGCTCTCGGGGAGCACGAAGGGGCGGGTGGGGCTCCACCGCCATACCGTGGCCGCCTCGGCGAACGGCTCCTGCAGGAAGTTGTGGAGCAGCCAGCCGACCGCCAGCGGGAGGCCCGCCAG
>JAWLGW010000832.1:0-3719 GCA_041690735.1 Planctomycetota bacterium | reverse complement strand
GCTCGCACACCACCTGGTCCCAGGGCGCGTTGGCCGTGAGCCGCGCCTCGAGCCACTCGGGCAGCGTGAGCGCCTCCTCCGCCTCGGCGTCCTCGTCGCCCATGGCCTCGCCAGCGCGCATGCGCTTCCGCATGGCCATGGCCTGCTGCACGTCCCTCGCGGTCCGCGAGCGGAGCAGGTACTCCCGCCCCACCAGCAGGTAGGCCCACCGCAGGGCGAGCGTCCGGGCGTAGCCGGGGTCGTCCAGGAGTTGACGCACGAGCTGCGCCCGCTTGTCCGGGGCGTCGCTGGCGAGGAAGGCCCGCGCCGTCTCCTCGCTCGGGATCACGCCGTTGAGGTCCAGGGCGGCGCGCCGCAGGAGCTCGGCGTCGCTGGCGGGGCCCGTCGGCTCGAGTCCCGCCTCCTTCCACACGCCCGCCAGCAGGCGGTCCACCTTGGCCACCACCCGAGCCGGGGGGGGGACGGCGGCCGGGGCTTTCGACGATCCGGAGGGGCCGGCGGAGACGCCCTCCACCGCGGCGAAGCCCACCACGAGCGCGCACAGGAGGGCGAGCGCCCGGGACGAGGGGGGAGAGGACGGGGGGCGGGCGGGTCGGGCCATGGGTGCTCCTGCGGGGTCGCCAGCGCGGTTGTAACGCGGCGGCGCCGAGGTGGTTTCGAGCCCCGGCCCCGCGCCTGGGCCGAGCCGGTAAGCTGCGGCGGTGACACGAGTTGCCCGTTTGGTGACCCTGGCCCTGGCCCTCGCCCTCCCGGCCGCGGCCTCGGCTCAGAGCGACGAGGCCCGCGCCGCCAGCCGGGCGGACGCCCGGGCGGCGCAGGAGGCGGCCGAGGCGGGCCGCCTCGCCGAGGCCGAGGCGACCTTCCGGCGCGCCCTGGAGGTGTGGCCCGAGAACGCCGTCGCGCTCAACAACCTGGCTTGGCTGCTGCTCACCGCTCCGGACGAGGGCTTCCGCCGACCCGGCGAGGCGCTCCCCCTCGCCGAGCGGGCGGTGGCGCTGGAGCCGCGGCGGGCCGCCTTCGTGGACACCCTGGCTCTGGCGCGTCACACGGCTGGGCGGTCGCTGGAGGCGGCGCGCCTGTCCCTGCGCGCCACCCGCCTCGACCCGCAGGAGGGCGCCCTCGCCGACGCGCTGGTCCGGTTCGCGCGAGCCGCCGCGGAGGACGCCGCCGTCGCGGACGAGCGGGCCGAGGCCCTGGCGCTCCTGGGGGAGGGGCAGGCGCGGCGAGGACGCCGCGACGAGGCGCTGACCTCCTTCGCGGCGGCGCTCGACCTGCAGCCCTGGCAGTCCCTCGCCCTGGCGGGCCGGGCCCGCCTGCTGGTCGCCGCAGGGCGGGCCGAGGCGGCGGCGGCGCTCGAGGCGGCGCTGGCGCACCCCGACCTGGTGGGGGACGCCGCGCTGCACCGGGACCTGGGCCGACTGCTGCGCGCCAGCGGCGACACCGCCGCGGCGGCGGCCGCCCTCGAGGAGGCGGCGACGCTGGCGGGGGGCGACTTCGACCTGCGCCTGGAGGCCGCGCGGGCCTGGCGCGCGGCCGGCGATGCCGACGGGGTGGCGCGCGTGGTCTCGGCGGCCGCGGCGGCCCTGCGCCGTCACCCCCCTCTGTGGCCGACCCAGTGGGCGCCTCGGTTTCACGCCCTCGAGGCAGAGGCCTGGGACGCGCGCGCCCGCGGCGCGGCGGCGCCCGAGGCGACCCAGGCCGCGCGGCGTCGCGCCCTGGCGGCGCGGGTGCGCGCCCTCGCCGTCCGCGCCACCCACGGGCGCGACGGCGAGGTGCTCGCCGAGGCGCGCGCCCTCGACGGGGCCCTGCGGGGCCTCGCGGCGGCGGCGGTGCGGGCGCACCTCGTCGAGCAGGTGCTTCGGCAGCGCGACCTGCCGCGCCTGATCGACGTCACCGCCCAGGCGCTCCCCCCCGGCGCGAGGGGGCGGCGGATCGCCTGGGGCGACGTCGACGGCGACGGCGACCCGGACCTGCTGGCGGACGGCCGCAGACTGTTCGTCAACGAGGGCGGCAGGTTCGTGGCCGCGGGGCCCGAGGCGGGCCTCGGCGGCCTGCGCACCGTAGGGGGCGTGTTCGGCGACATGGACCGGGACGGCGACCTCGACCTGTACGCCTTCGGCCACGGCGCCGGCACGGATCGGCTGCTGCGCAACGACAGCGGCGCCGCGGGGGTGCGCTTCACCGACGTCACGGAGGCGCTCGGCGCAGGCGCCCCCTCCGACGACTTCCGCAGCGAAGCGGCCGCCTGGGCCGACCTGGACGGAGACGGTCGCCTCGACCTGTACGTCGCCAACTACGAGCGAGCGGGGCGGCCCCTGGCGCGCGGGACGCCGGACCGGCTGTGGATCCGGACGGAGGCAGGCTTCCGCGACGCGTCCCCGGCCCTCCCTCCCGAGTGCGGGCGCGGCGTGAGCGCCGCCGACTTCGACCAGGACGGCGACCTCGACGTCCTGGTGGCGAACTACCGCCTCGACCGGGACCTCCTGCTGGTGAACTACGGCGGGGGCGACCTGCGCGAGGAGGGCGCGGCCCGCGGCGTGGCGGGCCAGGAGGTGCGCGGCGCCTTCGGCCACACGATCGGCGCGGCCTGGGGCGACCTCGACCTGGACGGCGACCTCGACCTGGTGTCGAGCCGCCTCGCCCACCCCCGCTTCGCCGACTTCTCCGAGCCGACCCGCGTGTACCTGCAGGCGGAGGGCCGCTTCGCCGAGGTGCGCGCGGCGGCGGGGATCGCCTTCGAGGAGACCCACGCCGACCCCACGCTGTTCGACGTCGACGGCGACGGCGACCTCGACCTGTTCCTGACCAGCGTGTACGCGGGCCGGCCCAGCTTCCTGTGGCGCAACCGGCGGGTCGAGGGCCTGGGCGCGGCCCTGGCGGCGGGCGCGGCGGAGCCGCCGCCGCTCGCCTTCGACGACGTGACATGGGCCGCCGGCGCCCGGCTGTTCGACGGCTGGGGCGCCGCCGCCGCCGACTTCGACGGCGACGGCGACCTCGACCTGTGCGTGAGCGCGGGCGGCAAGCTGCGCCTGCTGCGCAACGACACCTCCGCGCTCACGGGCGCCCGCAGCGTGCGGCTGCGCCTGCCCGGCTGGGCCGCCGGCGCGACCTGCGTCCTCACCGACGCCGCCGGCCTGCGCCTGGTCCGGCAGCTGAGCCTGGGCCACGGCGCCGGCAACCAGAACGAGCCGGTCGTCCACTTCGGGGTGGGGCGCGCCTCCGGGCCGTTCGCAGCGGAGATACGCTGGCCCGGCGGCGGCCGCACCCGCCTGACAGGCCTGCGTCCGAGCCAGGGCATCACCGTCGTCGAGGAGGTCCCATGAGGACGGCGCGAGCGGTCACCTCTGAGGGCGCCGAGGTCGGCGGGGCCGGCCTGGCGCGGCTGCGCGAGGCGCTGCGGGGGTGCGAGGTGCTCCGGCCGTGAGCGGGCCCGCCGCCCGGCCTCCCCGGGGCGGCGGGGCCCGGGGCGCCCACCCCCCCCCCACGCCGATGCCACCAGCAGCGCCACGACCAGCGTCCGCACGACGGCGACGCCGTAGCCGATCCTGGCCATCTTCACGCTTCCGATGCCGGTCCACCGCGCCCAGTCGCGAAGCACCGCGGCGATCAGGGGCCAGCTTCGTTGGCTGTTGGTGAGGAGGACGATTCCGGCGCCCAGCTCGGGCACGGCGTGGAGGTGCGTCATCCAGCCGTGACCCTGCCCGCCGTGCCACACCGCC
>JAWLGW010000831.1:0-3725 GCA_041690735.1 Planctomycetota bacterium | reverse complement strand
CCCTGGGGACGAGAGACGGGGAGTCCGATACGCCGCGCGCGCCGCCGCTCCGCCCACCTCACGCGGGTGCTTGCTCGGGGATGGTTCAACAGCCCCGCCACGGCAGGACCCGCACCCGCGCGAGGTGCTCCGATATGCCGGCCATTCGGCGACAGCCTCCCGCCACGTTCCCCCCCGCAGAGGCTCCGGAGGAGGCGCGGGCTCCTCCTCCTCGGCCGGCGGACTTCCGCTGCTACGCCCGCACCGCCTTGTCTCGCCACCTCACGCGAGTGCTCGCTTCGGGACGGCAGCCGAGACCCGACCCTCCACGGACCCGCACTCCCGCGAATTGCTCCGCCAGGCCGGTGCGTCACCGGGCGCTGGCGTCGGAGCCACGGACGACAGCTCCTCGAGGGCCCTCCGTCCGGTGCTCCGGAGCATGCACACCGTGAGCCCCCTCGCCCCCCTCGCCGTTCGCCTCCCCCGCCGGGGGCGGCTGATCGACTCCCGCAGCGTCACGCGAGCGCTGGTCGCCGAGGCCGGCTGCCGCCGGCGGGCGGCGGTGTGGCGCACGGCCTACCGGTTCCAGAACGACGAGCGCGCCTTCGCCCGGCGGCTGCTGCGCCTCAAGCCGAACCTGTGGCTGTTCCGCTGCAACCAGCGCCGGTTCTGCGGCGACTTCGTGGTGGTCGACATGTCGAGCCCCGAGCCCGAGCGCCGGCGGGTGTGGGTCGTGGAGCTCAAGCGCGGCGCGCCGCTGCGGGTCGGCGGCGGGGGCGCGGGCGTGCAGTTCCAGAACGCCAGCCGCGCCGTGGCCGAGGTCGCCCGCCGCACGGGGGTGGTCGCGCCCGACGCGGCGCACGACCGGCTCAGCGGCGACGGCTGGGAGATCCTCGAGCACCTGCTGGGCGCGGGCGCCTGAGAAGATGGGTCCTGGGGGGCGGGTGCCCGCCTGCTCCCCGGGAGCTGTCCTCGTGAAGGTCCTGGTGCTGGGCGGGACGCGGTTCATCGGTCCCTGGGTGGTGCGCGCCCTGGTGGAGGGCGGCCACTCCGTGGCGGTGTTCCACCGCGGGCGCTCCGAAGCGGACCTGCCCGGCGGGGTGGAGGCGATCCGCGGGGACCGCGCGGACCTGCGCAGCCACCGGGCCCGGTTCGCCGCCCTCGCGCCCGAGGTGGTGGTCCACATGATCGCCATGACGCCGCAGCACGCCTGGGACCTGCTGGACGTGTTCGACGGGGTGGCGCCCCGGGTGGTCCTGGTCAGCAGCGCCGACGTGTATCGGGCCTTCGGCGCCGTGAACCGCACCGAGGTCACGCCCCCCTGCAGGGCTCCGCTGACCGAGGCGGCGCCCCTGCGGACGCGCCTGTTCCCCTACCGGGAGCGCCTCGACACCCTGCCGGCCGACGCCGAGGAGCGCGAGTGGCTGAGCGACTACGACAAGATCCTGGTGGAGCGCGTCGCCGCCAGCAGCCCCACGCTCTCGTGCGTGGTGGCGCGCTTGCCGATGGTGCACGGGCCCGGCGACCCGCGGCGCCGGTTCAGCGACGTGGTGCGTCGCATGGTCGACGAACGCCCGGCGATCCTGCTCAGCGAGGAGCAGGCGACCTGGCGCGCCACGCGCGGCTACGTGGAGGACGTGGGGGCAGCCGTCGCGGCGCTGGCGGGGCACGCGGCGGCGAGCGGCGCCTACAACCTGGGGGAGCCGGATGCGCGGCCGCACCGGGAGTGGGTCGAGGCGATCGGCCACGCGCTGGGCTGGCAGGGCGAGGTGGTGAGCGCGCCGGCCGCGCGGCTCCCCCAGGCCCTGCGCTCGGAGGCGGACCTGCGCCACCCGCTGCGGCTCGACACCGGGCGCCTGCGCCAGGAGCTCGGCTACGTGGAGCCCACGCCGCCCGAGGAGGCGTTGCTGCGGACGGCGCGGTGGCTGCGGGACGTGCCGCCTCCCGGGGATGAGCCGGCGCCCGACTACGCCGCCGAGGACGCCGCGCTCCTGGCCCTCCGCGGCCGCTGAGAAGCAGGCTGGACGACCTCTACCCGAGCGGCGACCCTGGGTCGCATGCGGACCCTCCTGTTCCTGGCGCTGACGCTGCTGCTGCTCGCCGCCCCCGCGGGGGAGGCGCTGGCGCCCGACCTGTTCCCGGTCGCGCTGCGGGGCAGCGAGCCCGGCTACACGCTCGGCTATGGCGACGCCTACGAGCGCTGGGACCGGGCCCTGAAGCAGCAGCGGTGGGACGAGGCGCTGGCGTGGGCGGACGAGTTCCTGATGAGCGTCTCGGGCGGGGGGGTGTACGCGCAGGACGCGCTCACCATGCGGCGGGTCGCGCTGGCGCGCTCGCGCGGCACGGCAGGGCCGGCTCGCTGGCAGGACCGTCCGCCCCGGTGGCGGGTCGAGCGGGTGCTGGCGCGGCGGCCGGGCTGGTCCTTCGTCTCGATCGCCCTGGCCGCTGTGGCGGCTCTGCTGACGCTGGTCAGCCTGGCGGTGCGGTTGCGCCGCAGGCCACTGGAGCCGGTGGGGTACCAGGGGCCGATCGGTCCTCGGCCGGGGACGGCGAAGCTGCTCGAGGACGAGGACGACGCGACTGGAGGGGGGCGAGGGGACCCCTCGTCACGCTCGTGAGACAGCGCCTCCTCCTGTCGCGCGGGTGTGACCGTTCGCCGCACCCGGCGGCCAAACCCTAGGCGCTACGGGAGCTAAGGAAGGGCGGCCCTCGGCTCACTCCTTGCTCGGCGGGACCCGCCGGTCGTCCACCGTGACACCGCCTCCTGAGGCCCCGCGTGCTCCCACCTCCTGCTCCCGACGCTCGCCTGGACGACCGCCCGACGGGGGTGCTGTGCGCCGTCCTCGCCGCGGCGGTGTTCCTGCTCGATGCCTCGCTCCCGCTGGGGATCGCGGCCGGGGCGGCCCACGTGGTGGCCGTCCTGACGAGCCTGCGCTCGCACAGCCAGCGGCTGACGCTGCTCGTGGCCGGCGGCTGCACCCTCCTGACCCTGGCGGGCTGGGCCCTGTCCCCCCCGGCCCAGCTCCCCTGGATCGTGGCGACCAACCGGCTGATCAGCCTGGGCCTGATCTGGGGCGCCGCGTTCCTCGTGGTCCAGCGGCGGCAGTTCCAGCAGGCCCTGGTGGCGGAGCGGGTCCTGGCGCAGGCCGTGGTCGAGACCGCCGCCGACGCGGTGGTGACGATCGACGCCAGCGGCCGCATCGAGCGCTGGAACGGCGCAGCCGAGCGGCTGTTCGGCTACTCCGCCGCCGAGGTGCTGGGGGAGAACGTGTCGCTCCTCATGCCGTCGCCGCACCGCGAGGAGCACGACGGCTACATGAAGCGCTACCTCGACAGCGGCGAGGCGCGGATCGTGGGGATCGGCCGCGAGGTGGTGGCGCAGCGCAAGGACGGCTCGCTGTTCCCGGTGCGGCTGGCGGTGGGTGAGGCTCGCGTCGGTGAGCGGCGGGTCTTCACGGGCTTCCTGCACGACATCACCGAGCTGAAGCAGCGCCAGCGGGAGCTGCGCGACTTCGCGGTGGAGCTGGAGCGCAGCAACAGGGAGCTGCAGGACTTCGCCACCGTCGCCTCGCACGACCTGCAGGAGCCGCTCCGCAAGATCCAGGCGTTCGGAGACCGCCTGCGGGCCGCGACCGAGGGCCAGCTGCCTCCGCAGGCGCAGGACTACCTGGCGCGCATGCTCAACGCCGCGGGGCGCATGCGCACCCTGATCGAGGACCTGCTCACCTTCTCGCGGGTGACGAGCC
>JAWLGW010000830.1:0-3725 GCA_041690735.1 Planctomycetota bacterium | reverse complement strand
CAAGATCAAGGGGTTCGTGCTGGGGCGATTCCGTCGCAAGAAGGTCGACCCCAGCCAGCTGCAGCGCCCCAAGGGGTACGAGAGCACCTCCATGTCGGCGCCCGAGCAGGACTCGGTCGACCAGGAGCTGGCCCGGCGCAAGGCAGCCCTGGAGCGGGCCGAGGCCGAGCTGAAGGCGGCCGAGGAGAAGCGGCGCCTGGAGGAGATCGCCAAGCGGCGCCAGGAGGAGGGCTTCTCCCGCCCCAAGGGGATCCGCCGCTTCTAGCCGGCCCCTCGTCTCAAATCATGGCGGGAACGAACGTTGACGCGTTTTACGCGGGGCGGTAGCTTCGCCCACGGTGAAAAAGGTCGTACTCGCGTTCTCGGGCGGACTCGGGACCATTGCCGCCCTGCATCTCCTCCGGCGCCAGTTCGGCCGCAACGTGATTGCGTTCACCGCCAACCTGGGGCAGAAGGGCTCGACCGAGGCGCTGTGCGAGCGCGCGATCGAGCTCGGCGCCACCTCGGCGCACATCGCCGACCTGCGCGAGCGGTTCCTGCGCGAGTTCGTGTGGCCGGCGATCCGCGCCGGCGCGGTGTGCCCCAGCGGGTACGCCCTGGCCCACGCCCTGGCCCGCCCGCTGATCGTCGCCGAGATCATCCGGATCGCGCGCGAGGAGGGGGCCCAGTACATTGCCCACGGCTGCGCGGGGAAGTCGAACGACCAGGTCCGGTTCGAGGTCAGCGCCGCCGCCCTGGGCCCCGAGCTCAAGGTGCTGGCGCCCCTGCGCGAGCACCGGCTCCTGCGCCTCGACGAGCTGGTCGCGTACTGCCGCAAGCACCGCCTGCCGACCGAGGTGGGGGAGTGCCGCTTCTCGATCACCGAGAACCTGTTCGGCACCTCGGTGCAGTGGGACCGCGCCCCAGACGCCTTCGCCGACGTGCCCGAGGGGGTGTACCGGCAGACCCGGGCCCTCCTGGAGACGCCCGACGAGCCGGCCGACGTGCTGATCTCCTTCAACCAGGGCCTCCCCTGCGCGATCGACGGCGAGTCCATGTCCCCGGTGCCGCTGATCGAGCGCCTGCGCGACCTGGCGGGCTTGCACGGCGTGGGCCGCCTCACGACCCTCGAGGACCGGCTGATCGGGATCAAGATGCTCGAGGTGTACGAGCAGCCCGCGGCGACGGTGCTGCACGCCGCGGTGCGCGCCCTCGAGCGCATGGTCCTGGCGCCCGACCTGGCGCAGTTCAAGGAGCTGGTGTCGCGGCGCTACGCCGACCTGGCCTACCAGGGCTTCTGGTTCTCGGAGCTGCGCGAGGCCCTGGAGGGCTTCGTGCAGAAGGCGAGCCGCTTCGTCACCGGCGACGTGCGGGTGCGCCTGCAGAAGGGCACCTGCCGGGTGACCGGCGTGCGCTCCCGCTACGGGCTCTACGACCAGGCGCTGGCTGAGCCCACCACCGAGGGCGACCTGTTCCCCCACTCGTCGGTGCAGGGCTTCATGGAGACGATCAGCCAGCCGATCAAGACCGGGCGCCACGACTGGGCCGCGCCCGGTTAACTGAGCGGGCACGGTTCGGCGTCGTCGCCGTTCCTCCTCCCGTGCTCCCGCTCCTGCCCAGCTTCATCCGGGCACCAGCAGTTAGCCGTTAGCGGTTAGCTGCTGTCGCGCCTCCTCCAGTCTCCTCGCGAAGAGCACTCGAGCAGCGAAAGCAGCTAACGGCTAACTGCTAACCGCGAACCGCTAATCTGGTCCGCAAAGGACTCGGAATCGCGCCCCCCTCAGTCAGTCCGCGAAGGTGGCGATCACCGGCGCGTGGTCCGAGGGCTTCTCCCCCGCGCGCTCCTCGAGGTCGACCCGCACGTCCGTCAGCCGCGCCGCCATGGGCGCCGTGACGTAGATCATGTCGATCCGCAGGCCGCGGTCCCCCCGGAACCCGTGCAGCGTGTCGCGGTAGTCGAACCAGGTGTAGATCCCCGGCTCGTCGGTGCGCAGCCGGAGCGCGTCCTGCAGGCCCCACTGCTGCAGGTACCCGAGGGCCCGCCGCTCGAACTCGCTGCAGTGGAGCGAGCCCTGGCGCGCCGGGGCGTCCCACACGTCGCGGTCGTCGGGGGTGATGTTGAAGTCGCCTAGCAGCACCAGGGGCTCGCCCGGGTCGTGGTCGGCGACCAGGTGGGCCTGCAGGCGGGACAGCCAGTCGAGCTTGTAGAAGAACGCCTCGGAGCCGATCGCCTGACCGTTGGGGACGTACACGTTGAGCACCCGGACCCCGCCGGTGGTGGCCTCCAGGAACCGCCGCTGCTCGTCGTCGTCCCGCCCGGCCAGGCGGCGCTCGACCCCGGACAGGGGCGCGCGGGAGAGGGTCGCCACCCCGTTGCGCCCCCGGGCTTCGCCCGAGCAGGCCACGTGATACCCCAGCGCCTCGAGCTCCGCGGTGGGGAACTGACCGTCGGCGCACTTGGTCTCTTGCAGGCACACGACGTCGACCTGGTGCCGCTCCAGCCAGGCCAGCACCCGGTCCAGGCGGCTGCGCAGGGAGTTCACGTTCCAGGTGGCGATCTGCATCCGAGGCCGATTCTCGACGCGGGTCCCGCCGGCGCAAGGCGCGGCGGCGGGGCATTTTCCCTCACCAGGGGACGTCGGGTCCTCTTGCCTCGCCCCCCTCGCTCGGGCGAAACTGCCCTGATCGGGGGAGCCCCCCGACCCCGTATAGGTCGTGGACTGATGGTGCCCTTCCAGCAAGCCCTCGAGATCCTGCGCGAGCTGGGCGACGACGCGGCCTACGAGCGCGCCTACCCCGAGGGCGTGCTGCTGTTCGAGCCGCTCGGGGAAGGGCAGGGGAGCTCGGTCGACACCCCGCCCGACGGCAAGACGCCCTACGACCAGACCAGCGCCGAGCGGATCGTGGCCCCGCAGGTGTTCGCGTCCCCGGTCAGCGGGCTGGTCCACCCCGACGCCAAGGTCGCCTGGCTGCGCAAGACCGACCGCAACCCATTCGTGGGGCTGGTGACGGTCGGTCGAGCCCGCAACAACGACATCGTCCTCGAGTACCGCTCGGTCTCGAAGCTCCACGCGATCTTCCACCGCCACGGCATGGACTACTTGATCGAGGACCGCAAGTCGACCAACGGCACCTTCGTGGACGGGGTGCAGCTCCCGGCCGAGGAGCGGCGGGCCCTCAACGACGGCGCCAGCATTCGCCTGGCCGACAGCGCCACGGCGAGGTTCTTCGAGGCGGGCAGCTTCTGGGGGTTCTGCCAGCTCCTCGGCGGGCTGTGAGCGCCTCGGGCTGTTAGCCTGAGGGGCGAGGCGCGCGATCTCCCGGGGAGGTGCGCATGACCGACCCCCAGTTCCACCCCACGTTCCGGCCCAAGTTCCGGGTGGGCCAGATCGTCCACCACAAGCTGTTCGACTATCGCGGCGTGGTGGCGGACAGCGACCCGACCTGCCAGGCGGGCGACGGCTGGTACGACCTCCAGACCCAGGGCTCGGTGGACAAGCCGCCCAAGGACGCCCCCTGGTACCACGTGCTAGTGGACGGCGCGACGCACACCACCTACGTGGCCGAACGCAACCTCGAGCCCGCCGACGCCCCAGAGCCGATCGACCACCCCCTGGTGCCGCAGGTGTTCGGGAGCTTCCTGCGCGGCCGCTACTACCGCGAGCACCTCAACTAAACGGAGGTGCACGATCATGGATGGTCGCGCGAGAGCGTCTTCTGGCTCGGAGGCTGGTCGACGCGACCAT
>JAWLGW010000829.1:0-3734 GCA_041690735.1 Planctomycetota bacterium | reverse complement strand
CTCGTGCAGGAGGTCGTTGGGGAACTCGACGTCCGCCTTGTCGACCTCGTCGATCAGCAGCACCACCCGCTCGTCGGCGGCGAAGGCGCGCCCCAGCGGGCCCATCTTGATGTACCGCTGAATGTCCTGCACGTCGCCGTCGCCGAAGCGGGAGTCGTACAGGCGCTGCACGGTGTCGTACACGTACAGGCCGTCCTGGGCGCGGGTGGTGCTCTTCACGTGCCACCGCACCAGCGGGTGGCCCAGCGCCTCGGCGATCGCCTCGGCCAGCAGCGTCTTGCCGGTCCCGGGCTCCCCCTTGACCAGCAGCGGGCGCTCGAGCACCAGCGCGCAGTTGACCGCGGCCTCCAGGGCCTCGTTGGTCAAGTAGCGGTCGGTCCCGGTGAAGCGGCGGAACTCGGTCATGGAGGGCACCTCGCCTGTCCCCGCCGATCCTAACGGGCGGCGGGCCATGAGGGCCGAGTGGGGTGAGGGGGAGCGTCAGCAGGCGTCGCGTAGCCGCGACGCCTGCGCCGGGCGGTGCAGCTGCTCCAGCGCGCGGGCGGCGGTGGCGCGACGGCCGTCGCTGCACTCGGCGGCCCACCCGCCGCGGCGCGGACAGCCGGTGAGGCGGAGCACCCGCAGGGCGAGGGACGGCTCGCCTACCTCGACCAGCTGAGCGGCGAGGTTCTGTCCGCTGCCGCAGGAGAGGCGGCGGGCCCGGGCGGGCCGCGCCAGCCAGCGCAGCACCTCCCGCGCGGCGGCCGGTCGCTGCGCCGCCGCCGCAGCGTGCGTCGCCGTGAGCAGGGCGCTGACGGTGAGCTGCTCGCGGGTGGCGCGGACCTGGGGCCACAGCGCCGCCACCAGCTCGGGCCGGTCGTAGACCTCCTGCTGGGCGAGGAGGGTGCTCAGCGCCGGCGCGTCGAGCCCGCCCAGGGCCTCACGCGCGGCCGCCACCGCCTGCTCCGGCGGCGCCTCCGTCAGCGCGCGCCGCAGCGGCGAGCCGTCCTCGCGCAGCGCGGCGAAGCGGTCGGTCACGTCGACCGGCCCGTCGTCGTACCACCGGGGCGCCACCAGCCGGGGCACGTCGCCGTCGTGCCCCGGCGCGCTGCCCATGCGCTCCGCCAGCTCGAGCACGAACGCCTTCACCAAGGCCTGGAAGCCCAGGGCCGGGTCGTGCGAGTAGCAGTGGAAGGTGACCACCGCGCCCGCCCGATCGAGGGCCAGCAGGCAGCGGCCGACGACGCGTCCCCGGGAGCGGGCGTACAGGACCCGCTTGTTCACGTCGGCGGCGTTGGCGACCGCCGAGTAGAAGTTGCACCCGTCCGGCGCCAGGCAGGTGCCGAACGGCTCGCCCATGAGCAGGACCTGCACCGGGTCGCGCTCCAGCTCGAGCCGGAGGCGGACGCCGTTGGCGGCGGTGACGTCGCGGGGGCCGATCCCCTCCAGCCAGGGGGCGACGTCGATCCCCTGGGCGGCGAGGTGGGCCAGGAAGCCCGCGTTCGCCGGGTCGTCGCGCAGGTCCCAGGGGCGCGGGCCCAGGCGCACGCGCAGCAGGCGGAGCGCCAGGCGCTGGAACGCGAGGGGCAGCTCCGCCAGGGCGGCGAGCGCCGCGGCGACCCGCGGCTCGTCGAGCCAGGCCGAGGGGACGGGCGCGTCCAGACGGGCGCCCAGGCGCTCGGCCACCTGCCGGCGGAGCGGCCCCTCCCACCGGGCGAGCTCGGCGTGGTGGACCCGCCGCTCGAGCTTGGCGCGCAGGCGCGCCAGGCGCTCGGGGGAGAGGGTGGCGCTCGAGGCGAGCCGCGCCCGCAGCTGCGCCAGCCGCCGCTCCAGGCCGGCGCGGCGTTCGCCGCAGGGCTGACCCAGCAGCGCGGTGAGGGCCTCCACCTCTCGCTCCAGGGCGGCGGGGTCAGGGAGGTCCTTGTCCAGCACCCGCGCCGCCGAGCGGTCGGCCGCCGGATCGACGGCGGCCAGGCGCCGCAGGGCGTCGTGCAGCTCAGCGGGATAGCGGGCGAGGTCGACGGGGCCGCCCGGGGCGGGAGCGGGCCGGAGCGCGAGGAGGGCCCGCTCGTCGCACAGACGCAGCAGGGCCGCCAGCGCTCCCAGCCGGCGCACGCGGGCCGGGTCGTGGCGGAGCGCGCAAGCCAAAGGCGGTCGCAGGGAGCGGTGCCGGGCCAGCTCGAGCAGATCGCCCAGGAGGGCGTGGTCGAAGGAGCGCTCCTGTACGGAGGCCAGCGCGGCGACGCGGTGGGGGACGCCCTCGCCCAGGCGCACCGCCAGGGCGACCTCGCGGGGGCGGCAGCCGGCGAGGTCGGCGCCCGCCTCGCGCACCAGGGCCGCCGCGTCCTCGGGGGTGCAGCCGATCTGGAGCGCGTAGCGGAGGGCCTCCCAGCCCGCCTCGTCGCGCAGGGGGCCCCAGCTGCCTTCCCCCGTCTGGAGGCCCCCCGCAGGGGCGGGGGCTCGCACCAGCCGGGCCAGGGCCGCCGCGATCCGCTCGCAGGGGGGATCGCCGCCGTGGTCGAGGAGCCGCGGAGGGAGCTCGTGCGCGGCCCATTCGGCCTGGGCGTCGTGGCTTGCCTCGCGCGCAGCGCGGACCACGGCCGTCGTCGCGGCGAGGGCGTCGGCGCGGCGCTCGCGGCTCGCCGAATGGCGGTCGAGGACCCGGCTCCAGGCGCGGAGGGCGCTGGCGCGCGGCCAGGAGCGGCCGGCGCAGCCCTCCGGCAGCGCGCCCAGGAGGCGGGCCAGGTCGAGGGCGTCGCCGGCGTCGCGACGCGCCAGACGCAGCGTGTCGGCGAGGAGGCGGTCGGGGCGGAGGGGATCAGGAGCCAGCTTGGCCAGCTCGTCGAGCCGCTCCGCCACCTGCGACAGCTCGTCGACTCTCGCCCAGGAGGGGCTGCTGCGCACCAGGCGACGGACGTCCCTCTCGAGCGGCTGGAGGCTGCGCTCCCACCAGTCGGCCCAGGCGACGAGCGCCCCCCCGAGCTCGAGCCGGCGGAGCAGGCGCAGGGCCGGCAGCCGCGCAGCGCGTGGCGCGGCGAGGAGGCGCGCGAGGTCCGGGAGGAGCGCGACGCCGAGGGAGCGCGCGTCGCTGCGGCCGGGGCAGTCGCCCGGGCCGAGGAGGCGCGTGGCGCGCGCCAGCTGCTTGCGCCCCGCGCGGCGCCGCCGGCGGCAGGCGCTCGCCAGGGCGCGGGCCCGGTCGGCCCCGCACAGGGAGACCCTCCAGGCGCGCGGGTCGGCGAGCAGGTCGAGGGGCACCCGGGCGTCGCGCCCGTCGTCGCGCTCCGACTCGAGCAGGCGGACCGCCGCGGCGATCGTCTCCGCGCCGGGCGCCGCCTCCAGCAGCACCCGCAGGGCGGCGGCCCGCTCCTGCGCCTGGGCGAGGGCCCGGGGCAGGGCGGGGCGCTCGGTGAGCCACACGATCGCCTCGATCAGGGGGCGCAGCAGCGGGTCCTCGGCCAGGGTCGCCGCCCGGCGCGCGGCGCGGGCGGGCGCCAGCTCGCCCGCCAGGGCGGCGGCGGTGGGGAGCGGGATCCCGCGGTGGACGGCGTCGGACAGGTGCCGCAGGCGGACCTCGAGGTGCGCCCGCCAGGCGGCGACGTCGCCGACCAGGGCGGGGAGGGCGCGGGGGAAGCGGGCCGGCGCCCGGACCACCGCCCGGCTCGCCCGCGCCAGCTCGGCGGCGCCGAGGTCGAGGGGACGGACGGGCGAGGCGCCGAGCGGGGCGACCGGGAGCCAGCGGATCGCGTCGGCCCCGC
>JAWLGW010000828.1:862-3738 GCA_041690735.1 Planctomycetota bacterium | reverse complement strand
GACGAAGAGTGCCAGCCCCACAGCCATGAGTGGCTGTCCTTGAGCTCAGCTGCACCCCATTGATGTTCCGTGTTCCAAGAACGCGGAGGTCGCTCGATCGGTCTCGCGACAGACGCCCCGGCGCGGCTACTGCCCCTGTCCGTCCCCCCAGCCCGCCGCCGGCGGCGGGACGATCCCGCGCGCCTGCAGCGCCCGGACCGCCAGCCAGCAGACGGCGGCCCAGGCGAACCCGCCGGCCCAGCCGGCGACCACGTCCGAGGGGTAGTGAACGCCGAGGGCGACCCGGCTGGCGCCGACCAGGAAGGCCAGCAGGGCGGCCACGCCGATGACGTAGACCTTGATCCGCCACTCCGGGGTCAGGCGGGCCAGCATGGCGCCGAGGGTCAGGTAGATCACCGCCGCGCCCATGCTGTGGCCGCTGGGGAAGCTGAAGCTGGCCCCCACGTGGTCGAGGTGCGGGACGACCTGCGGCCGGGGCCGCTGGAACAGGTGCTTGAGGAGCTGGGAGATCGCGCCGCCGCCGGCGGAGGCGGCCGCGACCACCAGGAGCGCCATCCAGCGCCTGCGCAGCGCCAGGTAGCCCGCCACCGCCGCCGAGACCAGGCCCAGCACCACCGAGCTGCCCACCGCCGTGAGGTCCCGCGCCACCTTGGCGGCGATGGGGCTCCCCCACACGAGCGTGGGGTCGTCGGCGCTGCGCACCGCCCGCAGCAGCTGCTCGTCGACGTCCCGTGTGGTGCCGGCGCGCACGGCATCGGCGATCAGGAAGAACAGGGCGCCGGCCAGGAGGAGCCCCAGAGGGACCAGGAGCAGGACCACCTCCTCCCGGGCGATGCGCCGCAGGCGCGCCGGCAACGGTTCGTTCACAGCTCCTCCGCGGGGCGAGTTATCGCAGGGGGGCTTCCCCTCTACAATGCCCGGCATGGCGGCTGGTCCTGACCCGCCCAAGCTCCCCTCCGAGCGCCCCGGACCGCCGGGGGGCAAGCGCGACCGGAACCGGCGGCGACGCACCCAGGCGCTGCTCGAGGCCGCGCTGGCGCAGTTCCTGCGCGAGGGCGTCGAGAACGTGTCGGTGGAGGCGATCGCGCGGGCGGCCGGCCTGGCGAAAGGGAGCTTCTACCGCTACTTCACCGACAAGCGAGAGCTGGTCGAGAGCCTGCTGGGCCCGGTGCGCGAGCGGCTGGAGGGCGCCTTCGCCGACTGCCGGCAGGCGCTGGCCGGCGGCGGCGACCCCCTGTCGGTGTTCCTGGCCTACCAGGCGCTCGGGCAGGTGCTGGCGGAGGTGGTGGCGGCGCAGCCCGACGTGGCGCGGCTGTACCTGCAGGAGAGCCGCGCCCCCGCGGTCGGCGCCAGGGCCCCCATAGCCGAGCTGGCCCGGGCGATCGCCGCCGAGGCGATCGAGCTGACGCGCCACGCCCAGGCGCGAGGCCTGCTCCGCCAGGTGGACCCGACCGTCAGCGCGCTGACGGTCGTGGGCGCCGCGGAGCGCCTGCTCCAGGCGCACCTCGCGGGCGAGTGGACCGGCGACGGCGAGCGGCTGGTGGCCGAGCTGGTGGGGATCGCCCTGGAGGGGCTGCGGCCGGAAGAGCAGAGAGAGCAGGGAATGTGAACAGGAGTGAGGGAACGGGGAACGCGCTCGTTCCTCATTCCTGAGGCCCGGTTCATGTTCATGTGCCCTGTTCTCTCCCCCCCCGGCCGTGCGGCGCCTCGAAGTCGAGCTCGGGCCCCTTGGGCACGATCCCGTTGGGGTTCAGCGACCGGTGCGTGACGTAGTAGTGGCGCTTGATGGCGTCCATGCGCACCGTGTCGGCGATCCCGTCGGTCTGGTACAGGTCGCGGGTGTAGGCCCACAGGCGCGGGTAGTCCACCAGGCGTCGCAGGTTGCATTTGAAGTGGCCGTGATACACCGGGTCGAAGCGGACCAGCGTGGTGAACAGCCGCACGTCGGCCTCGGTGAGGCGGTCGCCCACCAGGTACCGCCCCCGACCCAGGCGCTCCTCGAGGGCGTCGAGGGTCTCGAACAGCGCGTCGAAGGCCACCTCATAGGCCGCCTGCGTGGCGGCGAACCCGCACCGGTAGACGCCGTTGTTGAACGTCTCGTACAACCGCTGGTTCACCGAGTCGATCTCGGACAGCAGCGGCTCGGGGTACAGGTCGACCTCCGCGGCCCCCCAGGCGTCGAAGGCCTGGTTCAGCATCCGGATCACCTCGCTCGACTCGTTGTTGACGATCTGGTCGGTGTGGGTGTCCCACAGCACGGGCACCGTGACGCGCCCCGAGAAGGCGGGATCCGTGGCGCGGTAAGCCTCGGCCAGGAAGCTGAACCCGTTGATCGGATCGGGGCCGCACTCGGGCAGGTCGGGCGCGAACCGCCAGCCCCGCTCGTCGCGGAGGGGGTCCACCGCGGTCACGCCCACCACCTCCTCCAGGCGCTTGAGGCGACGGACGATCAGGGTCCGGTGGGCCCACGGGCAGGCGTAGGACACGTACAGGTGGTACCGCCCCGGCGCCGCCGGGAACCCGGAGGACCCATCCGCCGTCACCCAGCGGCGAAAGGCGCTCTCCTGGCGCACGAACGCGCCCTCCGCGCTGGTCTCCTGGGGGAGCTCTGGCTTGCCGGGGGCGCTCATGGGGTCCTCCTGCGGCGCCATGCTGCCCCCGGCGCGCGAGCCTGCACACCCTTCCTGACGGGAAGGGCGGGCGGGCGTCATGACAAGCACGCATGGCTGTGGGGCTGGCGCTCTTCTCACGGGCCCGTGCCCGTCCGTGCCCGTGCCCGAAGGCTTTGCGGGCACGGGCACGAAGGTCACCACTGGATGTCTTCTGACCTCCTTATCCCGGATTTCACAGGAATCCGGCGCTGCCAATCAGCGCGA
>JAWLGW010000828.1:0-852 GCA_041690735.1 Planctomycetota bacterium | reverse complement strand
AGCGCTTCACATCAGAGGCAGCGCCGGATTCCTGTGAAATCCGGGCTAGCGGCGGCGGCGCGTACGCGGGAGGGACCGACGTCGCCGCGCGGGCACCTTGTCCCCCTTGCCCTTCGCCTTGCCCTTCTCCTGCCGGCCGACCTCGCCCTCGTCGTCGACCACCTTGAGGCGCAGCGAGGCGGTGCGGATCACCTGCAGGCGCATGGAGGGGGTGCGGATCGACTGCAGGGCCAGGTGCGCGTATTCCCGCACCTCGGCGTTCTCGTCCTCGAGGGCCGCGACCAGCGCCGGCGCGGCCGGCTTGGCCTGCTGCCCCAGGTGCATGAGCACCATGCAGGCCCCCACGCGGGTGAACACCCGGCGGGTCTTCTTCACCACGTCCGCCATGCGCTCCACCAGCGCCGCCCGGTCGAGGTCCAGGTCGAGGATCCCCATGACCGCCTTGAGGCTGTTGCGCGCCTCGTCGTCGCCCAGCGCGCGCACCAGACCCGGCAGCGCCGCCTCGCCGTGCTCGGACAGCGCCCCCAGCGCCTCGATCGCCGCGCCCCGCACCTCGGGGTCCTCGTCCTCGGTGGCGGCCTGGATCAAGCGGGGGGTCGCCTTGGCCACCGGCCGCTGGCTGACCTCGCGAGCGATTCGCCCCAGCACCTCCGCCGCCGCCACCCGGACCCCCGGCCCCCCCTCCTTCAACCCCCGCGCCAGCGGCTTCACCGCCGGCCGCCCCAGCGCCACCAGGGCGTCGGCGGCGGCCCGGGCCGCCTCCTCGCGCACCGCGCCCAGGGCGGCGACGAGCAGCGGCCCCGCCTCCTCCCCCCGGGCCGCGACGGCCTCCACGCCGGCCTTGGGCGCGCC
>JAWLGW010000827.1:0-3743 GCA_041690735.1 Planctomycetota bacterium | reverse complement strand
GCTAGCGTTCGCGCGAGCCCCCCCAGCGGCGGTGCTTTAGGTAAACAACGTTGTCATCTTATCATGCGCTGCGTTATCGGCTAAGTCGTTACGATCGCAGCGTTCGCCGCGCTGCGTCAGCGTCTCGCAGAGAGAAGGACTCCTCCCCATGACCGCTCGGCCGATCCGCAAGCTGATGTGCGCCAACCGGGGCGAGATCGCGATCCGCGTGTTCCGGGCGGCCAACGAGCTGGGGGTCCGCACCGTCGCGATCTACAGCCACGAGGACCGGGTCCACCTGCACCGCTACAAGGCGGACGAGGCCTACCTCGTCGGGCGCGGGGCCAGCCCGGTGGCGGCCTACCTCGCGGTGGAGGAGATCGTCGAGCTGGCGCTGACCAGCGGGGTGGACGCGATCCACCCGGGCTACGGCTTCCTGGCCGAGCGGGCCGACTTCGCCCGAGCCTGCGCCCAGGCGGGGATCGCCTTCGTGGGCCCCTCGGCGCAGGTGATCGAGCAGTTCGGCGACAAGACGCGGGCGCGCCAGCTGGCGCAGGCCTGCGGGGTGCCGGTGGTCCCTGGCACCCCCGGACCCGTCGACGACCTGGCCACGGCCCGGGCCTTCGCCGAGGAGGCGGGGTACCCGGTGCTGGTCAAGGCAGCCCACGGCGGCGGCGGCCGCGGCATGCGCGTGGCCCGCGGCCCCGAGGACCTCGAGGAGGCCCTGCGCGCCGCCGCGTCTGAGGCCAAGGCCGCCTTCGGCGACGGGGCGGTGTTCCTCGAAAAGCTGGTCGAGCGCCCCCGCCACGTCGAGGTGCAGGTCCTGGCCGACGCCCGCGGCGACGTGGTCCACCTGTTCGAGCGCGACTGCTCGGTGCAGCGGCGCCACCAGAAGCTGGTCGAGGTCGCGCCGGCGCAGGCCCTCGACCCGGTGGTGCGCGACCGCCTCACCGGCGACGCGGTGCGGCTGGCGCGGCACGTGGGCTACCGCAACGCGGGGACGGTCGAGTTCCTGGTGGGGCCCGACAACACGCACTACTTCATCGAGGTCAACCCGCGGATCCAGGTCGAGCACACCGTCACCGAGGAGGTGACCGGCGTCGACCTGGTGCAGGCGCAGCTGCGGATCGCGGGGGGCGAGACCCTGGCGGACCTCGGCCTCTCGCAGAGCGCGATCAGCCTGCGGGGGTGCGCGATCCAGTGCCGGATCACCACCGAGGACCCCGAGAAGGGCTTCCAGCCCGACACCGGGCGCCTGGAGGCCTACCGCTCCGCCGGCGGCATGGGGATCCGCCTCGACGGCGGGTCGGGCTACGCGGGCGCGACGATCTCGCCCCACTACGACTCGCTGCTGGTCAAGGTCACCAGCCAGGCGCTCACCTTCGAGGGGGCCGTGGCCAAGCAGCAGCGCGCCCTGGCCGAGTTCCGCATTCGCGGGGTGAAGAGCAACATCCCCTTCCTGCACAACGTGCTGGCCCACCCCCGCTTCCTGGCCGGCGAGGTCGACACCACCTTCGTCGACGGCACCCCCGAGCTGTTCGAGTTCCCGCCCCGCCGCAACCGCGCCCAGAAGCTGCTGCGCTACCTGGCGGACCTGGTGGTCAACGGCCCCTCGACGCCCCGCATGAGCAGCGCGCCCCCCGCCAAGGTGGAGCCGGTGGTGCCGGCGGCCGCCGCGCCGCGCAAGCCGGGCGAGGAGGCGCCGCGGCCGGAGGGATGGCGCGACACCTTCTTGCGCGAGGGGCCCGAGGGGTTGGCGAAGGCGATCCGGGCCCACCCGGGGCTGCTGGTGACCGACACCACCTGGCGCGACGCGCACCAGTCGCTGCTCGCCACCCGCATGCGCACCCGGGACATGGTGGCGATCGCGCCGCGCACGGCGCAGGACCTCGCGCCGCTGTTCAGCCTGGAGATGTGGGGCGGCGCGACCTTCGACGTCGCCCTGCGCTTCTTGCGCGAGTGCCCCTGGGACCGGCTCGACGCCCTGCGGGAGCGGGTGCCCAACGTCCCCTTCCAGATGCTCCTGCGGGGCGCCAACGCGGTGGGCTACACCAGCTACCCCGACAACGTGGTGTTCCGCTTCGCGCGGCTGGCGAAGGAGCACGGGGTCGACGTGTTCCGGATCTTCGACTCGCTCAACGACCTCGAGAACCTCAAGGTCGGGATCGACGCGGTCGGCGAGGCGGGCGGCCTGGTGGAGGCCTCGATCTGCTACACGGGCGACGTCGCCGACCCCAGCCGCGCCAAGTACGACCTCGACTACTACCTCGAGCTGGCCGGGCGCATGCATCGGCTGGGGATCCACGTGCTGGCGGTCAAGGACATGGCCGGGCTGCTCAAGCCGCGGGCGGCGCGGATGCTGATCGGCGCGCTGCGGCAGGCCTTCCCCGACCTGCCGATCCACGTGCACACCCACGACACCGCGGGGACGGGGGTGGCCTCCATGCTGGCGTGCGCGGAGGCCGGGGCCGACGTGGTCGACCTGGCGATCGACGCCATGGCGGGCCTGACCAGCCAGCCCGCCATGGGGGCGGTGGTGGCGGCCCTGCGGGGGACCGACCGCGACACCGGGATCGACCTGACCAAGCTCCACGCGCTCAACGGCTACTGGGAGCAGCTGCGCGCGGTGTACGCGCCCTTCGAGTCGGGGCTCAAGAGCGCCGGGTCCGACGTCTACGGCCACGAGATGCCGGGCGGGCAGTACACCAACCTCAAGTTCCAGGCGCAGGTGCTGGGCCTCGCCGAGCGGTGGGAGGCGATCAAGCGCGCCTACGCGGCGGCGAACCGCCTGCTCGGCGACCTGATCAAGGTCACCCCCTCGTCCAAGGTGGTGGGCGACCTGGCGCAGTTCATGGTGCAGAACGACCTGACCGAGGAGCAGGTGCTGGCGCAGGCGGAGACGCTCTCCTTCCCCCAGTCGGTGGTGAGCTTCTTCCAGGGCTACCTGGGCCAGCCGCACGGCGGCTTCCCCGAGCCCCTGCGGAGCAAGGTCCTGCGGGGCCAGGCCGCGGTGGAGGGGCGGCCCGGGAAGTCGCTCCCGCCGTACGACTTCGCGGCCCGGCGCGCCGCCCTCTCGGAGGCGCACGAGGAGGCGATCCGGGACGTCGACGAGCTGAGCGCGGCCCTGTACCCGCAGGTGTTCGACGACTACATGGCCTTCCGCGAGCAGTACTCGGGCGTGTCGGTGCTGCCCACTCGGGCGTTCATCGCGCCCCTGGAGGTGGGCGAGGAGATCAGCTTCGACCTCGAGCGGGGCAAGACCCTGGTGGTGAAGCTCACCGCGGTGGGGGAGCTGGACCCCGAGGGCAAGCGCGAGGTGTTCTTCTTGCTCAACGGCCAGCCCCGCTCGCTGCGCGTCGCCGACGCGGCCGCCAGCCACACCGAGGTCGTGCGCGAGCGCGCCGACCCCGAGGAGGCGGGCTCGGTGGGCGCGCCCATGCCGGGCGCCGTGGTCGAGGTGCGGGTCGAGAAGGGCGCCGAGGTGAAGGCTGGCGACCCGCTGGTGGTCCTGAGCGCCATGAAGATGGAGATGGTCGTGGCGGCGCCGGTCGCCGGCACCGTCACCCGAGTCGCGGTCGCGACGGGCGACGCGCTGGAGGCGGGCGACCTGCTGGTGGAGCTCGAGTAGGAGCGGCTACTGCTTGGCGCGGCGCGCCCGCTCCACCGCCTGAGCGGCGGCGCGCTCGCGCCCCAGGCCGCGCAAGGCGCGGGCCTTCGCCACCCACACCCGCCCGTCGGCTTGGAAGCGGGAGTGCCCCAGCACC
>JAWLGW010000826.1:1398-3752 GCA_041690735.1 Planctomycetota bacterium | reverse complement strand
GTCGGCCGAGCGCCCCGGGATCCGCTTCCTGTTCGTCTCGGGCTACACGCGCGACGCGCTGGCGAGGCACGGGCCGATCCTGGCCGAGGGGATCGACTTCCTCGCCAAGCCCTTCGGCCCCGATGAGCTGCTGCGCAAGGTGCGCGAGGTGCTCGCGGGGGGCTGAGTGAGCTAGGTCCAGGGCAGCTCGCGCACCTCGGCCGTGAGCTCGGCCCCCGGCGCCCCGACGTGCACCCGGGCGCCGGGCTCCGCCTTGCGGTGCACCAGCCCGAGCCCCGCCGGGGCGCCCAGGCGCGACGAGCGCGCGCAGGTGGTGAGCCGGCCGACCTCCTTCTCGCCCAGGAACAGGGGCGCCGGCGTCGGCACCGGCTCGGCGGACCCCGTGAGGAGCAGGCCCCGCAGGTGACGGTTGACGCGCCCCCGGTGGGTGGCGCGCGCGATCACCTCCTGGCCGACGTAGCAGCCCTTGGTGTAGCTGACGGCGCGCTCGCCCAGCCCCGCCTCGAGGGGGATCGTGCGCTCGTCGAGGTCGACGCCGAACAGCGGCGTCCCGGCCTCCACCCGGGCCGCTCGCACGGCCTCCTCCCCCACCGGCGCCACGCCGGCCCCGGTCAGCGCGTCGCAGGCCGCGACCAGCCGCTCGCGCGGGAGGAGCAGGTCCCACTGAGGGGCGCCCAGCAGCGGCTCCCCGCGCGCCACCACCACCCGGCCGCCGCGCCAGGGGATCGTCGCGTGGGCCAGCGCCCCCTCCGGCAGCGCGTCGACCCCCAGGGCCGCCTTGACGGCGCCTCCCGACCCGGGGCCGACGACCGACACCAGCGCGAGCTCGCCGTCCAGGTCCTCCAGCGTCACCCGGGCCAGGAGGGCGTACTTGGCGAGGTGCTGCCCCAGCGCTCGCGCGCCAGCCGGGGGCACGATCGCCAGCACGTCCTCCTCCCGCACCAGCACCCACACGTCCGACACCATGCCGCCCTTGACGGTGATCGCGCAGGCGTAGGCGCCCTGCCCGGGCTCGAGCCGGACCTCCTGGGTCAGGTAGTTGTGGAGGAACTGCAGCCGGGTGTCGCCGGTGACCCGTCGTAGCCCCCAGTCGGTGCGGTCCCACAGGGCCGCGCCCGCGTGGATCGCCGCCGCCTCCCCGGCGGGGTCGCCGTAGGCGAGGGGGCACCCCCCCTCCAGGCGTGCGCCGCGCGCGCCATGCCAGTCCTCCAGCGGGCTCTTCACCGACACCTCCGCCCGGCCGCGGTCCCCCTTCCCCACCGGGCCCTCCTCGCGCAGAGAACCGTGCAGGGCCGGTCTCGTCGTGCGGCCGGTCGGATACCCTATCCTCTCGACGCGGGCCCGGGCGTGCGGGCCGGGCGAGGTGCGCGTGGCGGAGCCCAGAGCCGGGTTGCGAGTCGGCGAGTACGTGCTCGAGGAGCCGCTCGGGCGCGGAGGCTTCGCGGCCGTGTGGCGCGCCGCGCACCACGCCTGGCCCGACCGCAAGGTCGCCGCCAAGCTGCTGCACGACCCCGAGCGGGTCGACCTCCTCCGCCAGGAGGCGAGCTGCCTCACCAAGCTCGACCACACGGGGATCCCCCGGGCGCTGGGGTTCAACCTCGACCACGACCCGCCCTACCTGCTCATGGAGCTGCACCAGGGGCGCACCCTGCGGGAGGTGCTGGCGGAGGGGCCCCTGCCGCCGCAGCGCGCCTACCGGATCTTCGCCCAGGTGGCGGCGGCGCTCGCGCACAGCCACACCGCCGGCATCGCCCACGGCGACCTCAAGCCGGAGAACGTGCTCGTCGACGCGGAGGACCGGGTGAAGCTCACCGACTTCGGGCTGGGCCGGATCCGGGCCACCGAGGCCTCGCTCCTGCTGTCGGGGGAGCTTGCCACGCAGTCGGACGAGGGGGCGCTGGCGGGGACCCTCCCTTACATGGCCCCCGAGCAGCGGGAGGGCGCCGCCCCCGACCCGCAGACCGACGTGTTCTCGCTGGGGGTGCTCCTGCACGAGCTGCTCACGGGGCGTCGGCCTCAGCCCGGCGACGACCCCCGCGACGAGCTGGAGGACCCGCCGGTGTGGCTGGACGTGTGGGCGCGCTGCTACGCGCGGCGGGACCGCCGCTTCGCCGACGCGCGGGCGCTGATCGACGCCCTGGGCGTGGCGGAGCGTCGCACCGACTCCGAGCGGCTGGCGCTGGCGCCGCCCGCCCGCGGGCGCGGTCCCTGGTCCGTCGAGGAGCTGGAGCGGATCGTCGCCAGCGAGCTGGGGCTCAAGGTGGCGGAGATCCTCTCGCCGCCCGAGTCGCTCAAGGGCGTCGACCGCCTGATCGCGTGGGCCGAGGAGCAGCTCACCGGCAGCGAGCGCGACC
>JAWLGW010000826.1:0-1388 GCA_041690735.1 Planctomycetota bacterium | reverse complement strand
CGCCGGGAGGGGCGGCGGATCGTGTGGTACATCGCCTGCGAGCTGCTGGGCGTGCCGCCGCACGAGGTGGCGGAGCGGTATGGCGTGCCGGCGCAGCGGGTGCGGGAGGAGGTGCGCTCGGTGCCCAAGGGCAGCGTGCGCTACCCCACCTGGCAGGCGGTGGTGGAGCGGCTGGCTCCCCTGCCGCGGCCGCTGGTGGAAGAGGCGAAGCGGGGCGAGGGAGGCCAGGGGCTGCGGGCGCTGGGGGCGGTCGGCTTCTGGACCCTGGCCATGATCGCCCTCATGTCGGCGGTGTTCGAGCCGACCTTGCTGCTGCTGGTCCCCGTGCTCATCGCGGCGGGGGTGGCCGCCCTCACGCTGGAGCGCTCGCGCGAGCGGTGGATCGAGGAGCGGCTGGAGCAGGTCCCCGGAGAGGATCGGCGGGCGAAGCTGATCGCGCTCGCGCTCCATACGGACCTGCCGAAGGTGGCCGCGGCGGCTCGCCGGCTCCTCGACGCGGGGGAGCGCTCGCGAGAGGCGGCGCCGGCCGCCGACGAGGGCGCGGGGAAGGAGCTCGAGCGGGTCGTCGAGGGCGAGGCGGCCGCCGAGGCGCCGGTGGCGGCCGAGCAGCGTCGCTTCGCCAGCGCGCGCAGTGTGGAGGCGGTGGCCCGAGCGCTGCGGGGGGAGGAGTCCGAGTCCGAGGCCGAGGCCGAGGCCGCCGAGACCGAGCCCGAGGCCGCCGAGACCGGCTCCGAGACTGAGACCGACCCCGAGGCCGAGAGCGAGACCGGATCCGAGATTGAGAACGAGTCCGAGACCGAGACCGGGACGGAGCACGAGCACGAGCGCGAGCGGGCGCCGCGGGCGGCGCGGCCGCCGATCGACGAGGCGCTGCGGCGGGCGCGCGAGGAGCTGCCCACCGGCAGATCGGCGGAGGGCGGGCGCTCCGACCTCGAGGCCGGCTGAGCCGTGCTCCCCTCGCCGCTCACCGAGCCCGGCCTCCGCGCGCCGCTCGTCCTCGCCGCCGGCCTGGTGGGCCTGGTCGGGTTCGCGACCTTCCACCCCGGCGGGCTGACGGGAGACCTGCTGCGCGCCTGGGTGACGGTCGGGGCCGGGCTGCTCCTGGCGCTGCACGCCTGGACGGGGGCGACGGCCGCCGCGCCCGAGGCGCCCGGAGGTCGGCGGGAGCAGCTGTTGCCGCTGGTGGCCGCGGGGGGCGTGCTGGCGGTCGCCCTGCTGCAGCTCGTGCCCCTGCCGGCGGGCGTCCTGGCGCTGCTCGCCCCCTCGACCGCTCGCCTGCGCGCCCTCGACGGCGACGGGGGCGGTCCCCTCTCCCTCGATCCCAGCGCGACGGCGCGAGCGGTCGTGCTGGGCGGCGCCTACGTCCTCACGTTCCTGGCGGCCCGCCG
>JAWLGW010000825.1:0-3755 GCA_041690735.1 Planctomycetota bacterium | reverse complement strand
GCCTCGCCCGCCTGCTCGAGGCGACCGAGGGCTTGGGGTCGCCCGAAGCCATGGCGCCCGAGCAGGTGAGCGGAGGCGAGGTGGGCCCCTGGACCGACATGTACGCGCTGGGGGTCCTCCTGTACGAGCAGCTCGCCGGGCGGCCGCCGTTCGAGGAGCGCGAGGAAGGGGAGCTGCCGCTGGGGGCGCGGGGCGAGGCCCCGCGACCGGTGCGCGAGCTTCGCCCCGACGTGCCGCGCGCCCTCGAGCGCCTCGCCCTGCGGGCGCTCGCCCAAGCGCCCGCCCGGCGCCCGGCCTCGGCGCTGGAGGTCGCCGAGGCCCTCGCCGCCTGGCGGCGGGGCGAGGCGAGCCCCCCGCGCCGCCCGTGGCGAACGGCGGGCGCCGCCGCGCTCCTCCTCCTGTCGGCGCTGGCGGGCCTGGCGCTCGAGCGGGCGACGCGCCCCAAGCCGGCGGCCGCGCCGATTCCCTCCGCCCCGCCCGAGGCGCCCCAGGACGAGGACGGCGCGGCGGCTACGGCCGCGCCCGAGCCGCGCGATCCTCCCCCGCCGCCATCGCCGAGGCGGGAGCCGGGACAGGGCGAATGAAGCTGTCGGCCACCCACTGGACCGTGGTGCAGGCGGCGCAGGCCGGCGACGAGGAGGCCCTGCGGGAGCTGTGCCTCAAGTACTGGCCGGCGGTGCAGGCCTACCTGCGCAGCCGCGGCGCCGCCGACGAGGCGGACGACGTCGCCCAGGAGGTGTTCGTGGGGCTGGTGACCTCGGCCCTGCGCGGCGCCGACCGCGAGGTCGGTCGCTTCCGGGGCCTGCTGTTCGCGATCGCGCGCAACCAGCTCGCCAAGCACCTCGAGCGGGAGCGGGCGCAGAAGCGCGGCGGCGGGAAGGTGCAGGCCCTGGGCGACATGGAGGTCGCAGCCGAGGGGGAGCCCAGCGACGACTTCGACCGCGAGTGGCTGGGCGCGCTGGTGCGCGACGGCCTGGCCCGCCTGGAGCGCGAGCACCCGCCCTACTTCGAGGCGCTGCGGCGGTTCGCCCTCGAGGAGCAGCCGCAGGCCGAGATCGCCGCGGCCCTCGGGATCAGCGTGGGCGCGGTGAAGAAGCAGGTGTTTCGGGGCAAGCGCAAGCTGATCGGCTACCTGCGCGAGGAGGTGTGGGCCTATGCCTGCTCCCCCGGCGAGTACGAGGTCGAGCTGGCCTACCTCGCCGGGCTTCTGGGGCCGCTGGGTGAGGGCCCGGCCAGGCGCTGAGCCACGGCCGCCAGCGTTCGCGCGACGCGCCGCGCGTCCCTCAGCTCGAGGGGCGCGCGTCCTCCACCACCGGCAACGGCCGAGCCGGCGCCGCGGAGGGCGGGCAGGCGGGGAGGTTCGCCCGCTCGTGCTCGAGGCCCAGCGACTCCTGCAAGAAGCACCGCAGCAGCTCCATCTGCTCCGCCGCCAACCGCTGGCCCACCTGCGAGCCGACGTACGGCAACACGCAGCCCAGCAGGCAGCCGATCGCCACCCACAGCCCCCAGGGCGCCATGTCCAGGCCGAGCTGCACCAGGCCCAGCACCCCCGCGAAGGAGGCGCTCAGCAGCAAGAAGCCGTAGGCGGCCAGGAACATGGTCCACACGTTGGGGTTCGGTCCGAACAGCCCGGTGAGCGCCGCGCCGCCCGCCTGGGGCTGGATCTCGAGGCTGAGGCGCGGCGACCAGAAGTGGCGCAGCTCTTCGCGGATCATGACCTCCACGTGGTCGCCCAGCACGTCGGCCCGGCAGGGACAGCCCGCGCAGCCGAGCTGATCCGAGAGGCGGCGATGCACCTCCTCGGGCGGCAAGGGGACCTCCAGGCGAAAGCGCGGGCGCATGGTCACGAGGCGGCTCTCCCAGGTGGAGTGTACCGCCCCGAGGCGCGGCTCAGGCTCCCGAGTTCGCCCGCCGGAACCGCGCCAGCTGGAGCTTGACGCCCAGGCGGATCCCCGACCGCAGCGCCGCCTCGGGCAGGAAGCGCCGCGGCGTGGGCAGCGCCTGCTTGACCCACCGGTCGAAGTCGAACTGGTCCACGTGACGGACGATCGCCCCGTCCGCGAGCTCGAAGCTGGCCTGAATCACGTTGTGGATCTGGTTCCCGAACAGGGAGTAGCGCGCCTCCCACCGGGCGACGCCGTAGCGGTCCCCGGCCTCGATCCCGCTGAAGGTCAGGCTCAGCTCTTCGTTCTCGCACAGCATGGCCCACATGGCGCCCACCTCCGCGCCGTGCAGGTTCGGGAACACCCGGTCGCTGAAGTGAACGTCGGGCGCATACACGCTCGCCATGGTGGCGGCGTCCTTGCGCTGAAAGGCCTCGTAGAAGCGGCGGATCAGGGCCTCGTTGGCGGCGTTGCGCGGGCCGACCTCGGCCCGGCCGGTGAGGGTGTGCGTGGTCGAGCCCTGGCGGAGGACGATCGTGTTGCGCAGCCCCTGCCCCAGGCGAACGCGCCAGGCGCGGCGAGCGCGCCGCCAGCCCACGTGACCGCTCAGCCCCCGCGGCTGCCGCAGCGTCCCCCGCAGCATGTCGTCCACGAGCTTGACCTCGCCGGTCAGCCGCAGGTCGCCCTCCGGCAGCCTCACCGTGAGCTCGACCGCGAACCGGGTCCGGCCGCGGATCAAGGTCTCCCCTGCCTCGCGCAGCTCGAGGGTGCCGCGGGGGCCGTCCGTTCCGTCCACCACGTAGCGCGCGGGCCAAGCCGCCAGGGCAGGGGAGGCGCAGAACAGGAGGGCGGTGAGAGAGAGGAGGGCGGCCGATCGGTGCATGGGGTCTCCCGTGCGGGGGCCGCCAACGCAACACCCGGGCCAACGCTCGCGACGCCGCCCGCAGAGGGGTGTCTGCCCGGCGTCTCACCCAGACCTGGGAGGTCCGATTCGTTACCGTCTCACTCCTGGGACCCGGCGGGACGCGTCCCCCAGGCGAGCGACGCCAGGATCGTCACGCTGCAGGCGGCGATGGTGGCGGCCACGATAGCGACCGGCGCCTCGGGATACAGCGACGCCGCCACAGCGCCGGCGGCGCTGAGGCCGGCCACGGCGAACAGCCACCGGACGGCGAAGGCGGCCCCGGCGATCGCTCCCGCCGCCGCGGCCAGGCCCAGGTCGTCGACCATGATGTCCGGCACCGACAGGCCTCGGTTGGTGGCCACCAGGCGGTGGAGCACGATCGCCGCCAGGAACAGCAGCAGGCTGGCGGCGACCCGCCGGTCGAAGTCGTTGCGCAGCCAGCTGCGCCGCCCCGCCACCAACAGGGTCGCCAGGGCGGCGAGGCCCACCAGGGGCGCCCCGATCAGCACCGGGTGGGTCGGCGCCACCTGCCCGGCCGCCACCGCGGCCACGACCACCGCCAGGAAGGCGCCCAGGACCCCCGTCACCCCCAGGAACAGCCGGCGCCGCTCCGGCGGGGAGACCGTCGGGTCGAGGTCGGCGCCCAGTCGTTGCCGCCGCTCGGCCTCCTCGGCGCGGCGCTCCACCCGGCGCGCCAACGCCTCCAGCGCCTCCGACGGCGGCTCGTGTCCGCGCAGCTCGTCGAGGAGGACCCGCGCCGCCGCCGGCGCGCCGTGCTCGGCCTCCCACTCGACCTGCACCCACAGCGTGTGACGCAGCCCGGCGCGCGCGGCAGGGTTGTCGGGCCAGTCCCGCTGGGCCAGGGCGAAGCCGAACCGGGCCTGCGCCGCGGCCCGCGCCACCGCCCCCGGGTCGGGCGGGTCGGCGGGCGCGGCCGCCGCGAGCTCCCGCAGGCGCTCCGGCGCCGC
>JAWLGW010000824.1:0-3767 GCA_041690735.1 Planctomycetota bacterium | reverse complement strand
CGGCTTGCGCCGGGCCCTCCGGGCCCGGGCTAGCCGGATTCTGCACGACTGCGTCGTGCAAAATCCGGCTAGCCAGCCCCGCTGCCGCGCTGCTTTACAGCTCTTCCTCCCGCGGCGGCAGTTTGCCCGGGTGGCGTTGACGCGCCGCCGTGGGCGGCGTTAACCTCGCTTGACACTCGGTTCGACAGCGGCAGCCTCTCGCCGCCCCGGGAGCAGCGATGGCGCGCCTGATCCTGTGCAGCAACGACGGCCGACCTCACCGCATCGTCGAGATCGAGGGCAGCCTGGTCACGATCGGCCGCTCCTCCGAGAACCACCTCCAGATCGACGACCTCAACAGCTCCCGCCACCACTGCGAGATCCACGAGGGCGACGACGGGTGGGAGCTGATCGACAAGGACTCGCGCAACGGCCTGTTCGTCAACGGCCACCGGGTCACCCGCCAGGCGCTGGAGCCGGGGGACAAGATCGAGATCGGCACCACGATCCTGTACTTCCAGCAGATGGCCGACGGGAACGGCGGCCAGGGGAAGGAGACGGTCGACATCTCGACCGGCGTGTTCTCCACCCCCACCGACCCCACCGGGGTCAAGGAGCTGATGAGCTCGGTGCTCGACACCCAGCGGTTCGAGCGGGACCGGCGGGACGTCAGCTTCAAGGTCCACCGGCCCGAGGAGGAGACCTCCCCGGCCGGGCGCGCCCGCACGCGCGGGGTCCGGCAGGGCGAGCTGCGGCGGCTGCTGCAGCTCAACCGGGCCCTCAACTCGGAGCTCAACCTGCGCAAGCTGCTCGAGAAGGTGCTCGACACCGTGATCGTCGTCTCGGGCGCCGAGCGCGGCTTCCTGCTCCTGTTCAAGGACGGCAAGGCGGGCGCCGCCGGGGACTTCTCGGTCAAGGTCAGCCGCAACATCGACCAGGAGTCGATCCGCGACGCGCGGGAGAAGATCTCCTCCTCGCTGGTGCGGGAGGTGATCGACAGCGGCAGCTCGGTGCTGCTCACCGACGCCGCGCAGGACGACCGCTTCAGCGGCCGCGAGAGCATCCTCAACATGAAGCTGCGCTCGGTGCTGGTGGTCCCGCTGCGCCACCGCGACCGGGTGGAGGGGGCGATCTACCTCGACAACCGCTTCGCCAGCGGCCGCTTCGACGACGACACCCGCGAGCAGCTCGAGCTGGTGGCCGACTCGGCCATGGTGGCGATCATGAACGCGCGCCTGTTCGAGGAGAACGCCCGCCAGCGCGAGGAGCTCAGCCACGCCAAGGGGGAGCTGGAGCGGCTCAACCAGGTGCTGCGCGAGCGGGTGCAGGTGCAGGACCGCGAGCTGGTGCGGGCCCGCGAGGCGCTGGCGCAGCGCCGCGACGAGGTGCAGCTCAAGTACAGCTACGACGCCATCGTCACCAGCTCGCCCAAGATGCTCGAGATCTTCCAGATCCTCGACAAGGTGACCGACAGCGACGTGCCGGTGCTGATCCAGGGCGAGAGCGGCACCGGCAAGGAGCTGATCGCCCGGGCCCTGCACTTCAACGGGCCGCGCAAGAAGCACGAGTTCGTGTCGGAGAACTGCGCCGCGATCCCGGCCAACCTCATGGAGAGCGAGTTCTTCGGCTACGTGCGCGGCGCCTTCACCGGCGCCCACGCCGACAAGATGGGCCTGTTCGAGGTGGCCGACTGCGGCACCCTGTTCCTGGACGAGATCGGGGACATGGACCTCGACATGCAGACCAAGCTGCTGCGGGTGCTGCAGGACGGGGTCCTGCGGCGGGTGGGCTCCAAGGAGTTCAAGCGGGTCAACGCGCGGATCGTCTCGGCGACCAACAAGGACCTGGTCACCTACATCAAGGAGGGCAAGTTCCGCGAGGACCTGTTCTACCGCCTCAACGTGATCAACATCGTGCTGCCCCCCCTGCGGGAGCGGCGCGAGGACGTGCCCCTCCTGGCGGAGCACTTCCTCGAGCGGCAGGCGCGGCAGGCGGGCGGTGAGCCGCGCCGCCTCTCCCCCGAGGCCCTCGACCTGTTCCTGCGCTACCACTGGCCCGGCAACATCCGCGAGATCGAGAACGAGATCATGCGGGCCAGCGCCCTCAGCCAGGACGTGATCTCGCCCGAGCACCTGAGCCGCGCCCTGGTCGAGGGCGCCCGTCACCCGCAGCAGGAGAGCCCCAAGGAGCGGCGGATCCGGGGGTCGCTCCTGGAGGGCAAGACCCTCAAGGAGCTGGTGGCGGAGGAGGTGGACGGGGTCGAGTCGCAGGCGATCCTGCAGGTGCTCCGCCGGACCAAGTACAAGAAGAGCAAGGCGGCCTCGATCCTGGGGATTTCGCGGCCCACGCTGGACGCCAAGATCGAGAAGTACGCCCTGACCAAGGACAAGGTCCTGCGGGACGCGGACTGAGCGAGGGTCTCGTGGCGCGGGTCAAGCCGGGGTTACAGTTGACAGGCGGGAGCCTGGAGCGCGGCGGCGCATGTCGGCCGCAGCCAACGGGTTGCGGGGCCGCCGCGTCCAGCCGGCGGGCGGCCTCGCCCTTGCGCGGCCCGCGGACGTGGCACGGCACGCACCTCGGGGTGGGACGATCCAGGTGACCGCACCCCTCAAGCTGATCGTCGAGGAGAACGGCGCCGTCCGCGAGCACGAGCTCGACCAGGACGCCATCACGATCGGGCGCACGGCCGAGAACGCCATCAAGATCAGCGACGCCCTCTCGTCGCGGCAGCACTGCAAGGTGCTCCGCACCCCCGAGGGGGTGGTCGTCGAGGACATGGGGAGCCGCAACGGCACCAAGCTCAACGGGGCGCCCCTCACCGCCCGCGCCGTCCTGCAGCCGGGCGACCGGATCGAGGTCGGCGAGACGCGGATCCACTTCGCCGCGCGGCGGGGCGCCCAGGACTCCGCGCAGGCCGCCCGCAAGGAGCTCTCGGGGCGCAAGCGGCGGCACGTGGCCAAGGCGGGGCCCCCCGCCCGCGCCGACCGCACCCTGCAGTTGATCGTGCTGGAGGGAGAGGCCAAGGGGCAGCGCACCGCCGCCGCCCCGCTCCCCTTCCTGCTCGGCCGCAAGAAGAGCTGCCAGCTGGTGGTGGCGGACGACGACGTCTCGGGCGAGCACTGCATGATCGTCGAGGACGCGGGGGCGCTGCACCTCGTGGACCTCGGCTCCACCAACGGCACCTTCGTGGACGGCAAGCGGGTCACGGGCCGGGTGGCGCTGCGCGAGGGGTCGCTGGTGCGGCTGGGAGCGACCCTCACCTATCGGCTGGAGCCCCTCGAGGCAGGTGACGCCGCGGCCCCCAAGAAGAAGAAGCGCAAGGCCGCCTCGGCCCGCTCCAGCGGAGCGACGTCCCGCCCGGCCCCCGCTCCCCAGGGGGGGGCCAAGGGCGTGTCCAAGGGCGCGCCCACGGGCGCGGTGGACGAGGTGCAGGACCTCGACGCCCTGGGCGAGGAGGCCGAGGCGGCTCCGCCGGTCGAGACGGTCGCGCCCGCCAAGCCGGCGCGCTCGGCGCGGGCGGCCAGGCCCGCGCCCGTCCCCGCGAGCGACGCCGCCGCGGTGGTCGCGCAGGAGGGCGACGTCACCTCCGTGGAGTTCGGCAGCCGCCTCAAGGTGCAGGCCGCCGAGGAGCCGTCCGGCGGGGCGGGGGGCGCGATCGCGGTGGTGGCGGCGATCGTGCTGGTGGTGGGCGCCCTGGGGGCAGCGGTCCACAGCACCGCCCTCGCGACGGCCCCGGGCGACCCGGCCCCCGAGGACAACCTGCTGGCGAACTGGTCGTTCGAGGCCCG
>JAWLGW010000823.1:0-3767 GCA_041690735.1 Planctomycetota bacterium | reverse complement strand
GGGCGCCCGCGAGGAGCTGCTGGAGCGGTTCGCCGCCCTGGGCCTCAACGGTGAGCCGGCGCGCGCCGTGTTGCGCTGCTTGTTCCTGGTGGGCGTGGCGCGCGGCGCCCTGTCCCCCGAGCAGCGGCGCGCGATCGCCGGCGTGGCCCGCGGCGCCGCGATCGCCACCGCCGAGCTGAACGAGATCGCGCGGCGGGTGCTGGCCGAGGCGGCCAGCTCGTCGGACGAGGCCCGCGCCCTGCCCACCGGCGCCTACGCGATCATCAGCGACATCCACGCCAACGCCGCCGCGCTCGAAGCGGTGTTCGCCGACATCGACGCCCAGGGGATCCGCCGGGTGGGCTGCCTGGGCGACGTCGTCGGCTACGGCCCCGATCCGGTGGAGTGCGCGGACCTGATCCGCTCCCGGTGCGCCTTCACCCTCATGGGCAACCACGACATCGCGCTGTTCGAGGGGGCCGCGGGCTTCAACCCCGCCGCTCGCCGGGCGATCGAGTGGACGCAGGGCCTGCTGGAGCGCGCCGATGACGCGGCGGGCAAGGAGCGCCTCCAGTTCCTGCGGGGGCTGCCCCTCGAACGCGAGGAGGGCCAGACCCTGTTCGTCCACGGCTCGCCCCGCGACCCCTGGCGGGAGTACATCTTCCCCAGCGAGGCCACCAGCGCGAAGGCGCGCAAGAAGTTCCGCGAGATCTTCGTCCGCTTCGAGCACTTCCTGTTCGTGGGGCACACCCACATTCCCTGCGTGATCACCCACGAGGGCTTCGTGGCCACCTCCAAGGAGCTCGCCAACCGGTGGGTCCGCGCCGACGGCGTGCGGGCGATCGTCAACGTCGGCTCGGTCGGCCAGCCCCGCGACCGCGACCCGCGCCCCTGCTACCTGGTGGTGGACGGAGACCGGATCACCTGGCGCCGGGTGACCTACCCCGCCGAGCGGACCGTCGTGCGCATCGAGCGCAGCGGCCTCGACCGCAGCCTCGCCAAGCGCCTGCTCAAGGGCATGTGAGGTGAGCGACCTCGCCCAGTGCCCGCACTGCCAGCGCCACGTGCGGGCTGGCGAGGCGACCTGCCCCTTCTGCGAGGAGCCCCTGGGGCCGGCGCCGCTGCGCGTTCAGGACGAGCCCCTGCTCATGACCATGTACGGCGGGCCGCCCGCGCCGCCGCTGGTGCTCCCCGGGACGGGCGGCCTCCGCCTGACTCGGCTGCTGGGGCTGCTCGCGCTGGCGGCCGCCGTGGGCGGCGCCGTGTGGTGGATCCTGGGCGGCCCATGAGCGACCTCACCCAGTGCCCCGAGTGCGCCCGCCACGTGCGGGCGGGCGAGGGGACCTGCCCCTTCTGCCAGGCTCCCCTCGCCTCCGCGCTGGTGCCCCTGCAGCACCTGCCCTTCGACCCCCTGCCGCTCACCTACGGGCCGCCCCCGTTCGACCCCCCGTTCGCCCCCGACCCCTCGACGCCCTCCCGCCGCAGCGGCTGGAGCGTGCCGCTCCTGGTCCTCCTCCTGGGCGGCGCGATCGCCGTCGCGTACCTGCTGCTGCGCGCCTGAGGCCCTCGGGCGAGACGTCTCGGGGTAGCCTCGCGGCGGACCTTCCCGTACGCTCGCGAACGCGAGCGAGGTCCCCATGCTGAACACGATCCTGGTGCCCGTCGACGGGTCGGACCTGAGCGACCGCGTCCTGTCGGTGCTGGAGCGCCTGCGCCCGGAGGCCCTCAAGGTGGTCCTGCTGCGGGTGCTCCCGCGTACGCCCGAGGGACGCTACGCCCAGGAGACCTACGACGACGCCTTCGCCCACCTGTACGGCCTCGAGGACCGCCTCCGCAAGGAGGGGGTCCAGGCGGTGCACATGCTGACGATCGGGGAGCCGGCCCCCCAGATCCTGGACGCGGTGCGGGTGGTGGAGCCCTCGCTGGTGCTCATGGCGTCGCACGGGCGCGGCGGCCTGCTCCGCACGCTGCGCGGCAGCGTGGCCGAGGAGGTCCTGGAGCGGTGCCCGGTCCCCCTGCTGGTGGCCAGCGCCCGCTCGCTGCCCCTCGAGCCGGCCAACGGCTTCGCCAACATCCTGGTGCCCCTCGACGGCTCCGACCGATCGGCGCGGATCCTCCCCTATGTGGCCTCACTGGCCCTGGCGCACGGGGCCGCCGTCACCCTGCTCCACGTGGCCGAGGGCGGCGTCGCCGAGGAGGCGCTGGGAGCCTACCGGGACCGCCTGGCGCAGGACGGGGTGGAGCAGGTGAACCTGCGCCTGGAGTCGGGCGACCCGGCCGAGGCAATCGCCGGGGTGGCCGACGAGGGCGGCGCCGACCTGCTGGCCCTCGCCTCCCACAGCAAGGTGGAGGGCGTCACCGCCTGGTTCGGTAGCGTGGCGGACGGCGTGCTGCGCCGGGTGTCGTGCCCGCTGTTCGTGGTCCGGCTGGCGCAGCCCGATTGAGGCGGCGCTATGCCGGGGCCAGGGCGACCACCTCGCCCGCGGCCAGGGCCAGGTAGATGCGTCCCAGCGCCAGGGTCGGGCCCTCGACCGCGGTGCCGGGCAGGCGCACCCGCCCCTCGACCTTGCCCGTCTCGGCCACGATCGCCACCAGCGACTGCCCGGCTGCCACCCACACCAGATCGGCCGAGCAGGCCAGGCCGGTGATCGGGCTCTTGAGGCCGGTGGCGCGGCGCCACTCGACCTCGCCCGAGCGGAGATCGACCCCGGCCACGTCGCCCCCCGCGCCATCCTGCTGGCTGGTGGCGGCGAACACCCGATAGCGGTCGGCGCACAGGGGCGCCTCGACAGGGCCGCCCAGGTCCTCGGCGCTGACCTGCCAGCGGGGCGTCCCGTCGGCGAGGGCGAAGCAGGCCAGCCCGAAGTCGCCTCCCACCACGACGCCCGCCCGGTGGGCCAACAGGCCCCGCCGCGGCAGGTCGGGCAGGTCGCGGCGCCAGCAGCGCTCGCCCCGGAAGGGCTCGACCGCGTGGAGCGCGGCCGGCTCGCCCCCGAACACCGGGTGGACGCTCGCCAGCAGGCGGGGCGGGGAGTGGCGCGGCGACAGCGCGGGCGGCGCCACCGGCCGGCCGCGCAGGTACAGGGCGAACCTGGCGGTCCCGTTGCGGGCGTCCGCCGCGTGCAGGTTCCCCTCCGCGTCGGCGGTGAACACCGTCCCCTCCACCACCAGCGGCGCCTGATAGGCCCGGTGGGTGCGCGCCTGGGGCGACAGGGAGATCCCCTTGCACCACAAGGTCTCGCTGCTCTCACCCCGGCGGACGGCGTAGAACACCCCCTCGTCGTCGCCGTACAGCAGCTGCCAGCCGGCGACCGCCGGGGCGGCGCTGACCGGGACCCGGTCGCGCGCCACCAGGCCCTGCTCGACCAACGGCCACACCGGGCTCCCCTCGCTGATCCAGGCGGTGCGCAGCACGGTCTGCCGCTCGCCCGTCTCGGCGTCGAGGGCGTACAGGGCGCCCTCGGTGTCCGGGAGGTAGACCACCCCGTCGTGGGAGACCACCGGCGCCGCCCCCGGGGCGGCGTCCAGGCCGGCGCGCCACACCACCTCCAGCGGCGGCTCTTGCACGATGGGGGTCTCGCGCTTTACCGCCCCGAAAATCAGGATTTCAGATCCGTCAAAGGTCGCGGTGATGGCCACCCTGTTCTGACTGAGGCCAAGAACCACCTCTTCGGCCCGGGCGGGCAGAGTGGCGACGGCGAGCGCAAGAAGAAGCAGCCAGCGCCGCATGTCAGTGCCCCCCGCCCGCCGTGCCGAGCGTATAAAGCTCCGACGGTTGCAAAAGCAGA
>JAWLGW010000822.1:0-3774 GCA_041690735.1 Planctomycetota bacterium | reverse complement strand
TCGACCTGTGGCGGGCGGCCCGCGCCCTCGGCCGGTCGGGCGCGCCGGTGCTCGTGGCCGACCTGTTCCGCCCCACCTCCGAGGCTGAGGCCCAGGCGATCGTCGACGCGGCCGACTGCTCGGACGACCCGATCCTGCGCGCCGACTTCTTCAACTCCCTGCTCGCCGCCTACACGCCGGCCGAGGTGGAGGCTCAGCTCGCCGCGACGGGCCTGGCGGACGCGCTGCAGGTCGAGGTGGTGAGCGAGCGCCACCTCGCCGTAAGCGGCCGCCTCCCTTAGGCGCCGTCAGCGGCCGCGTGCCGTAGCGCGCGGGCAGCCGCTCGGCCGCTCGGCTATCCTCGCTCCGTGGGCTTCACCGGCACCGAGCGCTACGAGCTGTTGCGCACCCTGGGCCAGGGCGGCATGGGGACGGTGTACGCGGCGTACGATCGGCGCCGGCAACGGCGGGTGGCCCTCAAGACGCTCACCGAGGACGGCGCCGGGTCTCTGTTCCGCTTCAAGCGCGAGTTCCGCGCCATGGCGGACCTGCGCCACCCGCACCTGGTCCGCCTGTTCGACCTCGGCGTCCTGCCCGAGGGCGGCTTCTTCTTCACCATGGAGCTGATCGAGGGCCTCGACCTCGCCGCCTGGGCCAGCCGTCGCCGGGCCGAGGTGGGGGCGACCGTCGAGGCCGTGGCCGAGACCACCCCCGAGCGGACCGCGGTGTGGAGCGACGAGGGCGCCGCCGTCACCGCCGTCGAGCCCGGGGGCGAAGGGGGGCTCTCGCCCGAGGAGGTCGGCGCGGTGCTGGCGGGCGTCACCGACGGCCTGCGCGCGCTCCACCAGGCCCGCAAGGTGCACCGCGACCTCAAGCCGACCAACGTCATGGTGGGCGAGGACGGGCGAGCCCGGCTGCTCGACTTCGGGATCCTGCGCGACCTCGACCGCGGCGGGCTCACGGGCGACGGGGCGGTGGGCACTCCGCTCTACATGGCGCCCGAGCAGGTCTCCGGCGACGAGGTCACCCCCGCCGCCGACCTGTACGCCCTGGGCTGCATGCTCTACCACCTGCTCACCGGCGCCCCGCCCTTCGTCGGCAAGCCGGGGCGGGTCCTGTGGCGCCACCTGCGCGAGGCGCCGGAGGCGCCCTCGCAGCGGACCGCCTGCGACCCCCGCCTGGAGCGGCTGTGCCTCGACCTGCTGGGCAAGGAGCCCGGCGAGCGGCCGACCGCCGCCGAGGCGGGCGAGCGGCTGCGCGAGGTCGCGGGGGTGGCCGCGGCCCCGCCGCCTGCCTCGGCCGCGCCCCCCGCCGTGCCCAGCCTGGTGGGCCGCGAGCGCGAGCTCGCCGCCCTGGCGGCCGCCTGGCGCGAGGCGGCGGACGGGCCCCGGATCGTGCTCCTCGCCGGCGAGGCCGGCGTGGGCAAGAGCGCGCTGGCGGCCGAGCTGGCGGCGCGCCTCACCGGCGAAGTGCCGCCCTGGTTCGGCGGCTGCTACGAGCGCGAGCACGTGCCCTACAAGGCGCTGGACGCGGTGGTCGACGCGGCCGCGGTGGAGCTGGCCCGGCGCGGCGACGACGGCTTTCGCCTGCTGCCGACCGGCGCGCAGGCGCTGGCGCGGATCTTCCCCGTCCTGCGCGAGGTGCCGGCGGTGCTGCGCCTCGAGCCCGAGACGCCCCTGCGCGACCCGCAGGCCGAGCGGGCGCGGGCCGGGCGCGCCTTCTTCGCCCTGCTCAGCAACCTCTCGGGCGGACGCCCCCCGCTGCTGGTCCTCGACGACCTGCAGCGGGCCGACGCCGAGAGCGCCGACGCGCTCGCCTGGCTGGTGCGCTCGCCCCGCCCGCCGCGGTGCCTGGTCCTCGCCACCCTGCGGCCGGGCGAGGTGGGGGCGGACCACCCGGTCGCCGCGCTGCTGGCCCTGGCGGAGGAGCGCCCCGAGGCGGTCACACGCCTCGACCTCCCGCCGCTGGGCGCGGCCGAGGTGGAGGAGCTGGCCCGCGCCTGCGCCACCACGACCCTGGACGCCGCGCAGCTGCAGCGGCTGGCGGAGGACGCCCAGGGGAACCCCTTCCTGGTGATCGAGCTGGCCCGGGCCTCGGCCGAGCTGGCGGGCGAGGCGCTGCCGACGGTGCGCGAGCTGGTGGCGGGCCGCCTGGAGCGGGTGGGCCTCCAGGCGCGGGCGGTGGCCGAGGCCGCCGCGGTGGCCGGCGGCCGGGCGACCTTCGCCTTGCTGTGCGCGGCGACGGGCCTCGAGCCCGGGGCGGTCGCCGACGCGCTCGACGAGCTGCTGCGGGTGCAGCTGGTGCGCGAGGTCGAAGGGCCCAAGGGCGAGGACGCCTACGGGCTGATCCACGACCGGGTGCGCCAGGCGGTGTACGAGGACGTGCCGCTCCCCCGGCGCACCCTCCTGCACCGGGCGCTGGCCGAGCGTTTGGCCGAGGCGGAGGACGCGGCCCGGGCGATCGAGCACTGGCGGCTGGCGGGCGAGGCGACGCGGGCCCGGGACGCAGCCCTGCAGGCGGCGCGCCGCGCAGAGGCGCAGCTGGCCTTCGACCGGGCGGCGGAGCTGTACGGGCTCGCCTCGCAGACCGAAGCCGGCTGGGAGCTCGAGGTGGCCCGGGCGCAGGCGCTCGCCAAGGCCGGCCGCCACCAGGAGGCCGCCGACGCGCTGGAGCGCATGCTGCCGCGGGCGCCGGCGGAGCGGGCGCGTGACCTCAGGCTCGACGCCGCCACCGAGCGGCTGGCGGCGGGGGACGTCGCGGGCGGAATGACGCGCCTCGACGCGCTGCTGCGTGAGGTGGGCTCCCGCCTGCAGCGCGGGCGCCTCGTCACCTGGCTGCTGATCCTGGCCCGCACCTGGCTGCTCATGACCACCTGGTTCCTGCGCGACCTCGCCGCGCGCTTCGTGGCGGTCGAGGCCCACGGCGCGTGCCGGCGAGCGCCCGACCCCGACGAGGCCCACCGGCTGCGGGTGTACGACGTGGCGCATACCTACCTCGCCATGCACCGCCCGCTGGAGAGCGTCCGCCTGGGCGGCCGTCACGCGCTCCTGTCGCGCCGCTACGACGACCCGGTCCACCAGGGGCGGGCCCGGATCGGCTACGGCCTGTTCCTGGTGGGGACCTTCGGGGCCTGGGGCGAGCGCCGCGCGCATCACCACCTCGCGATCGGCGAGGCCCTGTGCAGCGAGGCCGACGACGGGGAGGCCCTGCTGCTGGGGCAGGTGACGCGCAGCTTCCTGTTCTTGCTCCAGAGCAACTGGACGGGGATCCGCCGCATCAGCCGGGAGACCGAGGCCCTGGCCGGGCGGGCGGGGCTGCACGGCGCGCCCATGCTCACGGTGGTCGAGAGCATTCACCTGGCGAGCGAGCTGTTCAGCGGCGACCTGCCCCGGTTGATCGCCTCGGCGGAGGACTACCTGCGGGGCGCGCGGGCCCGCGGCAACCTGTGGGGCCTCGCCTGGCCCCTCTCCATGCTGGGCTACGCGCTGCTGTACAGCGGAGAGCGCGAGCGGGGCGTCGCCTGCTTCGAGGAGGCGCTGGCGATCACGCCCGCCGAGCCGTTGACCGTGGTGCGGGTCCACGTCGAGGTGCAGGCTCACGCCCGCTACCTGGTGGAGGACCGGCCCTCCGACGGGCTGGCGGCCCTCGACGACCTGGCCCGCCGCTGGTCGCAGAGCGACCTGCTCGCCTCGAGCCGCGAGCGCGACTCGCTGCGCCTGGCCCGGGCGCGCCTCCGCCTGCACGAGGCGCTGCTGCGGGGCGAGCGGCTGAGCGACTGCCCGCTGGGGCTGCCGC
>JAWLGW010000821.1:0-3777 GCA_041690735.1 Planctomycetota bacterium | reverse complement strand
GCACCCGGGTGCGCCTGGCGCCGGGTCAGGCGGCGGTGGTGGCGGGCTACCGCGAGCAGAGGGCGACGGAGGGACGGGCAGCCCTCTCCCACGGCGAGTCGAGCAGTCAGCGCGAGCTCCTCGCGGTGCTGGTCGCCGACGTGATCGAGTAGACGGTCGAGCAGGACGGGCGCCGTGATCGTGTTCGAGGAGAAGCTGAGCTGGATCGGGATCGTGCTGCAGATGCGGGGCAGCATCCTGACCCGCATCTGGGGGCGCCTGGTGGCGACCACCGCCTTCGCGGCCCTGATCGCCTACCTGCAGGCCACCCTGCACATGCTGTCGGGGGTCACCCTCTCCGACAAGCCGTTCACCCTGATCGGCGTGGCGCTCGGCATCTTCCTCGGCTTCCGCAACAACACCAGCTACCAGCGGTTCTGGGAGGGGCGGATCCTGTGGGGCCGGATCGTGAACACCAGCCGCACCTTCACCCGGCAGGTCCTGACGCTGGTGTCCGCGGGCTCCGACGCTGGCGACGAGGAAGATCGGGAGGTGCGCGCCTTCCAGGAGGACGCGGTGCGGCGGATCGCCGCCTACGTCCACGCGGTGCGCCTGCGGCTGCGCGACGCCACCTCGTACGCCGAGCTGAGCCGCCTGATCGGCGAGGAGGACGTGGCGCGCTACCAGGCGGCCACCAACCCGCCCATCGCGATCCTCCACGACCTGGGGCAGCGGCTGACCGCCGCCTGGCGCCTGGGGTGGGTGCACCCGCTCCACGTGCAGGTCCTCGAGCGCACGCTGGGCGACTTCACCGACCACCAGGGCGGCTGCGAGCGGATCAAGAGCACGCCGATCCCCTTCACCTACACCCTGCTGATCCACCGGATCGTGGCGGTGTACTGCTTCACCCTCCCCCTGGGGATCGTGGACAGCGTGGGGTGGGCGACCCCCTTCGTGGTGCTGCTGGTCGGCTACGCCTTCTACGGCCTCGACGCCATCGGCGACGAGATCGAGGACCCCTTCGGCAACGACCCCCAGGATCTGCCCCTGCGCGCCCTGAGCACCATGATCGAGCGGGACGTGCGCGACCGCCTGGGCGACGCGGACCTGCCGGCGCCGGTCACTCCGGTGGAGAACGTCCTCGACTGACGGCGGCCCTTGGGCGGCGTCGGAGAGTCGTGACCTGGCGTTTAGTCGTACAGGAGGGCCGCCTGACGCTCGGCCCGGAAGCGAATGAACTCGGGCCGGGCCCGCCACTCGGCGGCCACCTCCGCGGGGGCGCGCCCCTCGGCCAGGGCCTCCAGGACCCACTGGGCGCCGATCAGCCCCCGCAGCGAGGAGAGCTTCGTCTGCTCCGGGTAGAGCTCGTGCAGCACCTGCAGCAGGTGGGCGCCGGCCTCGACGGGGCGGAACGCGCGGCGGTCCGTGACGACGAGGCGCACGCCCTGGCACACCTTGCCGGTGTGAGGGTAGCGGGCGTTCGCCCGCCCCGACACGTCCACCGCCGAGGGGACGAAGGTGATCGGCGCCACCCACAGGCCGGGGACCCGCCGCTCGCGCAGGGCGCTGGTCAGCACGCCCGCCTGGATCCAGGGGGCGCCCACGTACTCGAAGGGGCGGTCGGTCCCCCGCCCCACCGAGAGCGCCTTGTTCCCCTCGACCAGGGCCACCATGGGGTACAGCAGCGCCTCCTGCAGCGAGCGCAGGTTCGGCGAGGGGTTGACCCAGGGGAGGCCGGTCTCGTCCTGGAAGGTGCCCCGGCGCCACCCGTCGAGCGCCACCACCTCGAGGTCGACGTCGAGCCCCTTGCGACTCACGATCAGCCGGGCGACCTCGCCGATCGTCATGCCGTGGACCACCGGCAGCGCCTCGTAGCAGGTGAACCGCCCCACCAGGTCCGCGTCGGGCAGAGGCCCGTCCACCTGCACGCCTCCCAGCGGGTTGGGCCGGTCGAGCACCACCACGCGCAGCTTGTTGAGGGCGGCCTCCTCCAGGCACAGGCCGAGGGTCGAGATGTAGGTGTAGAACCGGGCCCCCACGTCCTGCACGTCGAACACCAGGGTGTCGAGGCCCAGCAACATCTCGGGCGTGGGGCGGCGCGTGTCGCCGTACAGGCTGTGGATCGCCAGGCCGGTGTCGCGGTCGGTGCCCGAGGGTACGGCCTTGTCGAGGAGCCCGTGCAGGCCGTGCTCGGGGACGAACAGGGCCACCAGGTCCACCCCCTCCGCCTGCCGCAGGACGTCGATCGCGTGGCGTCCGTCGCGGGTGAGCGCCGAGTGGTTGGTGATCAGGCCCACCCGGCGCCCCTCGAGGCGCGCGCACCCCTCGTCCGCCAGCACGTCCAGCCCGCCGCGGACCTCGACGCCGGCCGGGGGCCGCTCGTCGTCGTCCTCCTCCGTCCCGACCTGCTCCTGGGGTAGGTCGGCCGCGGCCGCCGGCGCGGGGTCGCCCGCGCAGCCCAGCAGCGCGAGGAGCGAGGGGAACATCGGCAGAATGCGAGCGGCGCAGCGACTCACGACACCTCCTCGACGGAGCCCGACGCCTGCAGTGTAGGCCGTGACCGCGACGCCGCGCGGGGGAGCGGGCGTTCGGGCTCTGTCCGGGGTGTCGGGTAAGCTGTCCGGCGTGAGAGGACGCGGCGCCGCCCACAACACGCCCAACCGGTTCGTGCCCCACTGGCAGGATCGCGACCTCGACGCCCTCGAGGCCGCCGCCTTCGCCGAGGAGGACGAGGCCCCCGCCACGGAGACCTTCGACGACGCCAGCAAGAGCATCCTCACCCGCAACGACAGCCCCGACGTCCCCTTCGAGGTGAGCCTCAATCCCTATCGAGGATGCGAGCAAGGCTGCAGCTACTGCTTTGCTCGCCCCACGCACGAATACCTCGGCCTGTCGGCCGGGCTCGACTTCGAGACCAAGATCGGGGTCAAGCGTGAGGCGCCGCGCTTGCTGCGAGCGGCCCTCATGCGGCCGTCCTATCGCCCGACCTCGATCGCCATGAGCACCGTCACCGACTGCTACCAGCCGCTCGAGCGCCGCCTGCGCGTTACGCGCGGCTGCCTGGAGGTGCTGGCGGAGTTCCGGAACCCCGTGGGGATCATCACCAAGAACCACGGTGTGACCCGCGACCTCGACCTGCTGGCGGACCTCGCCCAGGACCAGGCGGCGACGGTGAGCGTCTCGATCACCTCCCTCGACCCCGCCCTGTCGGGCGACCTCGAGCCGCGGGCCTCGCGACCCCACCGCCGCCTGGCGGCGGTGCGCGCCCTGGCCGAGGCGGGGGTGCCGGTGGCCGTCATGGTGGCGCCGGTGATCCCGGGGCTGAACGACCGCGAGGTGCCGGCGATCCTGGAGGCGGCCGCCGAGGCGGGCGCCCGTCGAGCCGGCTGGGTCATGCTCCGCCTCCCCCACGCGGTGGAGCCCCTGTTCGCCGACTGGCTGGAGCGCCATCGCCCGCGCGAGAAGGAGAAGGTCCTGGCCAAGGTCCGGGCCATGCGCGGCGGGCGGCTCAACGACCCCCGCTTCGGCACCCGCATGCGCGGGCAGGGCCTGCTGGCCGAGCAGATCGAGCGCCTGTTCCAGATCACCTGTCAGCGGGTGGGCCTCGCCACCGGCGGGCCCTCGGCCCTGTCGACCGCCGCCTTCCGCCGCCCGGAGCCCCCCAACGCCCAACTGCCCCTGTTCGGCTGAGCGGTTCGTCCCGTCGCCGCTCCCCTGTGGGCAAACCTTGCTCATGGGCTCGGACCCGGTTCAGGCCCCGGATCGGCTCGCGGAGCTATCCCCTCCCCCTCCAGTGAC
>JAWLGW010000820.1:0-3782 GCA_041690735.1 Planctomycetota bacterium | reverse complement strand
CCCTCATGGAGGAGTCGTGGTCCACTCCGGAGTTCGGCGTCGCGCCGCCTCGCGGCCGCGCACCAGAGCGCCCAAGCTATCGCGCTGCAAGGACATGCGGAAGGGGCCTGTGTGGTTCGTGGGGGGGGCTCCGCCCCCCAACGTTCCTCCCAAAGAGGCAGCCGGGCGCGGCAGGGGTCAAGGCAAGGTGCCCTCGGCGCCGAAGGGGAGAGGAGCCCCGGGAGTGTGCATGTACGTCGTCGCCATCTCGAACCACAAGGGCGGGGTCGGCAAGACCACCACCGCCCTGTGCCTCGCCACCAGCCTCGCCCGTCGCGGGCGGCGGGTGGTGGCGGTGGGGCTCGACGCGCAGGGGAACCTGGCGCAGGGGGCGGGGATCGCCGCCGCCGACGGGCCGTCCATGTTCGAGCTGCTGCGGGGCAAGGCGAGCGCCCGCGAGGTCGCGCGGCGGGTGCCGCACCCCGGGCTGGAGCTGCTGCGCGTGATCCCCGCCGGACGGCGCCTGTTCCAGGCCGAGGGCTGGCTGTACTCGCGGATCGGCTACGAGGACGTGCTGCGCGAGCGCCTCGCCAGCCTCCACAAGACCTGCGAGCTGGCGGTCCTCGACTGCTCGCCCTCCCTGGGCGCGGTCACCACCAGCGCGATCTGCGCCGCCGACCTGGTGCTGGTGCCGGTGCAGTGCGAGGCCTTCGCGCTCCAGGGCGTGGAGAGCCTCCTCGAGGTGGTCGACCTGGTGCGGGGCCGCAACCCGGGCCTCGAGGTCCGGCTGGTGCCGACCCTGTACGACAAGCGCAACCGGATCTGCAAGGACGTGCTGGCGCGCCTGAAGGCGCGCTGGGGCGACGTCCTGGGCGACGTCGTGGTGGGCGTCGACACCAAGGTGCGCGACGCGCAGGCGCGCGGGCTGCCGCTGTGTCTGCACGACGCCGGCTCGCGGGCCGCGCTGGCCTACGACCGACTGGCGACAGCGGTGGAGCAGGCGGCGGCGCGCCGCGTGGCGGCGCGGGCGGCCTGACCGACAGGTCTCTCGGGATTCAGCCGGGCGCAGATGAGGTGAATCCAGCTCCTCGACGACTCCAGCCGTCAGCAGTCAGTCGTCAGCAGTCAGCCGGAGCACCGATCAGGCGCGCTGCGGAGCAGATGACTGCCCGCGCGGACTCTTCGCTGATGGCTGATCGCTGAAGGCTGACGGCTCTGCCGCGAATCCCGCTGGCTGGACCTCAGCTGCACCCGATTCAGCCGGCGGTCGCTCCCCAGGTCAGCCACTCCTGGAGCTGCTCGGTCAGCCACTCGGCGTCGGCCTCTCGGAGGGCGCCGAAGCCGATCGCGTGCTCTCTGGGTCCCAGCCGATGCCGCGAGCGGACGAAGACCTGCCACTCTCCCCGGCGCTCTCGCCGGTGAACCGAGATCACCTGCTCGCGCCGCAGGGTCAGCCGAGGGGCGGGGAGGAGCCCCGCGTGGCTGGCGGTGAGGAAGGTGAGCGCGTCCGGGTCGAGGGCCACCTGGCGCGCGCCTTCGCGCCACCGGGCCAGGAGCAGCAGGAGGCCCAGGGGCGGCAGCAGCAGCGTGACGGCCACAGTCAGCCACTCCGCCGGCTGCAGGAAGCCGGGCTGGAGCACCGCGCGCCGGGTCCCCTCTTGGGTCACGCGCAGGGAGGACCCGTGGGGGGGCTGGCCGCGAGCGGCCGAGGGAGCGCCCTTGCGGCGCATCGCCGGTCGTGCGCGGGCGGGGACGGCCTGAGCCTCCGCCGGCAGGAGCAGGTTGCTCCCGCCGCAGGCGGCGCACGCCCCGTGCTCGCGAGTGCAGTCGAGGTGGGCGCGCGCGCCGCAGTCGGCGCAGCCGGCGATCAGCGTCCGGTCCGCCGCCGCCAGATCCTCGTGGCAGAAGGGGCAGCGAGCCGGCGAGAACTGGGCTCCGAGCTCCACCTTCACGTGAGTCAGCTCGCTCCGTGGGTGCTCGCCACCTGCCGGCGGATGTCCTCCAGCAGGTCCTCGGCGCCCACCGCTGCGGCCAAGACCGCGTCGGCGCGGTCGGTGAGGTCGCGGCACCGGCGCAGGTCGAAGGTGCCGATGCGCTTGCCGCCGTTGCGCTTGGTGGCGACGTGGCGGCGCGCTCGGCGCTGGATCTGCTGGCCGAGCCGGGCGAGGTGGTCGCGGTCCTGCGGGGGGAGGGCGCGCGGGTCGACGGGGAAGCTGCCGACCAGCTGGGTGGTCACGTCGAAGCCATCGCCGTAGGTGAGCCACCACCAGAACAGCCACTGCCCCGCCAGGAGGGCCAGGGCCTGATCGCGCTCGGCGGTGGTCGCGAAGCGGAGCGAGGAGTACTTGGTCTGGGGCGCCGGCGAGCCATCGCCGTCCCAGGCCGGCGGCAGCTCGGCGCTCACGATGGCGAAGCCGTAGCAGTTCTGTTTGAAGTGGAGGCGATGGTCGCCGCGGCGCGCGCAGGCGTCGCCGAGGCGAGCGCCCTGCGCCAGCAGGCGCTCCAGCCAGCGGGCTTGCAGGGGCGAGCCCAGCTTGGGGAAGCCGAGCTCGCGATGGTGCAGCTGGGTGGCGTCGGCGTAGGCGAGGTCGGTGAACACCCGGGGGCGGTCGGCGGCGGTGAAGCGACGCAAGGTCGTGGTCTCCACCCGAGCCGCCGCGTCGGCGGGGCCCATGAGGGCGATGGTGGTGCGGGTGCGCACCTCGGCCTCGAACAGCCCCGAGGGGATCCGGTCGAAGCTCGCCAGGCGCCAGGGCCGGCCGGCGCCGAGCAGCGCCGCCTCGCGCGCCGAGCGCGCGCCGCGGCTGAACACCAGCGCCAGGGGGACGATCAGCCCGCCGCGCCCTCGGGCCCGGGTGAGGCGCGTGAGCCCCTCGACGAACAGCGACGAGAGGTCCGCGGCGTCGCTGGCGGCGAAGCCGGCGGCGCGGGCGGCGGCGCGCTGCGCGGGCGTTGGCTTGGCGTAGGGCGGGTTGCCGATCACGACGTCGAAGCCGGGGTCCGCGCGGGCGAAGGCGCCGGGAAAGGCGGCGCGGTGCGAGAACCCTCCCGCCTCCAGGTGGTCCCCCTGCTGCAGAGGACTCCCCGGCGCGTCGCCCACCAGGGGTCCGGTGGGCGGCGCCTCGCCCGCCGCGCGCAGGGCGAGCTCGGTCAGGCGCAGGGCCCACCGGTCGAGGTCGACGCCGCGCAGGTTCTCCCGGGCGGCCAGGGCGGCGGGCGCCGCCAGGTCGGGCGGGGGCGCGCCCACCTCGGACCACCGGGCGGCCAGGCGGGCGTAGAAGGCGCGCAGCCGCTCCTGGGCACCCAGCAAGAAGGCGCCGCCGCCGCAGGCCGGGTCGAGCACCCGCAGCGAGCGGGCCCACTCCAGCAGCCGCTGGCAGTCGGCCCGCGAGGCGCGGGGGAGCCGCGCCTCCTCGGGAGCGAGCAGCAGACCCAGCGTCTCCTCCACGATGAAGGCCACCACGTCGGGGGGGGTGTAGTAGACGCCCTGACTGCGCTTGGCCCCGCTGGGCGCCAGCACCACCTCGCCGTCCACCGCCGCCAGCCGCCGGGCCACCGTCAGCTCGTGGGCCCGCGCCAGGTCGGCGGCCAGCGCCGCGCTCCAGGGCCGCGACAGGAGCGGCGCCAGCTGCTCGCCCAGCGCCGCGGCGGCCTGCCCGCGCCGGGGCAGCCCATGGGCCGCCGCCATTGAATCGGTCCAGCGACTCAGGGCGCGCGGGCTCGCCCCGTCGCTGGAGCGCGCTCGCGCCGCCAGCAGGTCGAACAGCGCCTCCCGCGCCCGCGCCTCGAGGTCGTCCGCCCCG
>JAWLGW010000819.1:0-3785 GCA_041690735.1 Planctomycetota bacterium | reverse complement strand
TACCAGGCCAGCGCGGCGGCCGCCGGGTCGGCGGCCACCTCGTCGCCCAGGCCGAGCGCGAGCGCCTCCTCGGCGGCCAGGGCTCGGCCGCTCAGGAGCAGGTCGTCGGCGCGCCCCTGGCCGATCCGGCGGGGCAGGACGACCGAGGCCACCGGAGCGATCGCGGCCAGCTTCACCTCGGGCTGGCCCAGGCGGGCCGAGGGGGCGGCGAACAGCCGGTGGCCGAAGGCGGCCAGCTCCAGCCCGCCTCCCAGGCACTGCCCGCGGACCGCCGTCAGCAGCACCAGCCCGCAGTCGAGCAGGTCGCGGAACAGGGCGTGGAAGCGCGGCAGCATGGCCTCCACCTCGCCCGGGCGGTGCTCCTCCACCGAGGCCCCGAAGGAGAAGTGGTCCCCCGCGCCCGCGATCAAGGCCGCCCGCAGGTCGGGCTGCTGGCGGGCCTGGCGCAGCTCCCCCCGCAGGGCCTCGATCATGGCGGCGTCGAGGACGTTCCCCTTGGGGCGGTTCAGGGTCAGGCGCAGCAGGCCGCCCCCCTCCTCCACCGCCGACAGGACGGGAGGGTCGCTCACTCGGCGCCTCCGACGGAGGCGGCCTGCCGGGGGAGGACCTCCTCGATCAACTCCTCCCCCCAGCGCGCGCCCTCGGCCAGGCGCCGCCGCAGCAGGGCGAAGTCGATCTCCCGTCGGCCGCCCGCCGGCTCGTTGAAGGCCCGGAACCCCGCCTGGGCCTCGGTCAGCATGTTGAGGCCCAGCCAGGCGCGGTTGGTCTCCTTGTTCCGGTCCCAGTGCGCGAGCTTGTGCTTGCGCAGCGACTCGATCGTCTTGATCAGGCAGCCGGGGAAGGTTTCGAGGAGCCCGGTCACCCACCGGTCGACGGCGGCGTCGAGGGCCGAGAGGTCGAGGGTGGCGCGGGCCAGCAGCGCCTTGCCGGCCTCCTTCTCGGCGCCCGTCTTGGGCTCGCCGTACGCCAGCCGGCCGGTGGCGGGGTCGACGTAGCGGTCGGTGACCACCAGCGGGTTGGGGACCGTCTCGCCGTCGACCTGCAGGCAGGGGACCACCTCGCTCAGCAGGCCCAGGCGCAGGGCCTTGTGGGCGCTCCACGGCTCGCACACCGTGCAGCTCTCCATGGCGTGCTCGATCCCCACGTACAGGGGCAGGAAGTCGGTCGACCCGCCGTCGGGGGCGGAGCCGTGGCGCGGGCCGGCCTGGCCGAACCGGGCCAGGTCCTGGGCGATCGTGAAGTCGCAGGCCATGCCGATCTCTTGGCCGCCGCCGATCCGCATGCCGTTCGCCCGGCAGATCACCGGCTTGTCGCAGGTCAGGATCGCCGTGACCATGTCGTTGAACAGCCGCATGTACTGCCGGTACTCCTCGGGCCGGCCCGCGTAGTACTCGGCGTACTCCTTGGTGTTGCCGCCGGTGCAGAAGGCGCGGTCGCCGGCGCCCGTGAACACCACCGCCACCGCGGCCCGGTCGTTGGACGCCCTGCGGAAGGCGAGGATCACCTGCTTGACCATGTCGGTCGTGTAGGAGTTGAGCTGGGTGGGGTTGTTCAGGGTGATCCACACGGCGTGCAGCCCTGCGACGGGCTCACCCGCCCGGTCGCGCACCGGACGCGTCTCGTACAGCACGGGCCCGGCCAGCTCGGCCTCGACCAGGTCGTGGTTGGTCCACTCCATGAGGGGCACCTCAGCCTTCAGAAGTCGGGGAGGAGGATCGGGCGGCGCTGTTGCCGCCCGGCGCGCAGGCGCTCGAGCACGTCGTTCACCTGCGAGAGGGGGTAGGTCTCGACGAAGGGGTCGAGGACGACGCGCCCGGCGTGGATCAGGTCGAGCACCTCGGGGTAGCGCTGCGGCAGGCAGCCCCAGTTCCCCTCGACGCGAGCGTCGAAGGCCATGAGGTTCGACAGGCGGACCGTGACGTCGCCGGGGTGGTAGCCGACGACGCCCAGGTAGGCGCCGAAGGTCAGCAGGGCGAAGGCCGTCTCCTGGCCCGCCGCCGTCCCCGAGGTCTCGAACACCTTCCACTCGGTGGCGGGGAGGCCCGCCTCCTTGGCGAGGGCGCGCACCTCGCGCTTGAGGTCCGACGGGCGGCGGTCGCGCGCGTCGAGGGTCCACTCCGCCCCGTGGTCGCGCAGCAGGGCCAGGCGCTCCGGCGCGACGTCGATCGCGATCGCGCGCGCTCCCAGGGCGGCCGCGATCTGGACGCCGAAGCCCCCGACGCCGCCGGCGCCGACGAACACGGCCAGGTCCCCCTCCCGCAGGCCGCTGCGGACCACCGCCTGGTAGGCCGTCGACACGGCGTCCGCCACCACCGAGAGGCGCGCCAGGTCGGCCCCCTCCGCCGCCACGGGCACCAGCCCTCGCGCCGGGACGACCAGGTGCGAGGCGAAGCCGCCGTGCACGTCGTTGCCGGGGAACACCTGAGCTCGGCAGATCGCGCCGCGCCCGCGGGCGCACAGCGGGCAGGCGCCGCAGGGGATCACCGCGGGGACGACCACGTCGTGCCCGACGAGGTGGAGCGCGTCCTCGCCCGCCTCGACCACTCGCCCGCTGACCTCGTGCCCGAGCACCAGGGGGAGGGGGTGGCGAGTGGGGACGCCGTCGTCGAGGAAGCCGATGTCGGTGTGGCACACGCCGCAGCCCGCCACCTCGATCAGCGCCTGGCCCCGACCTGGCTGGGCGGCGTACTCGAAGGGTGCCAGCGGCGCTCCCTGCGCGACCATGGCGTAGCCCCGAATGTGCATGGACTGCCCTCGCTGACGAGTCGCGCTGCGAACGCACGGCTCGTACCGCCGGAGGGGGAGGCTGCGGGGACAATTGTGGACCTGCAAGTCCTTTGAGCGGCTCGGGAGGAGTCGCGCCCCCACGGCGCGCCGTCACACGCGCGTGACGGCGCGAGCCTCGGCTGTCACGGGCCCGGCGCAACCGCGCCAATTGGACCTGGCGGGCCCGCTGACTCGGCGGACGGCGGGGCTGGCGGGCGCCGCCGGGTGCGCTACCCTCTTCACGCACCGCTTGAGCAAGCGGTTGAGTAGGAGGTCGTCATGGGCCGGTCCGCGCAGCTGCTCGGGGTCGTCGGGGTCTACGCCGCGCTGGTCGGCGCGCTCACGTTGACGCGGGGCGCGCGCGCCGGCGCGGACGACGGGCCGGCGCCGCTGCCGAGCGTCGAGCGGCACGTGGGCGAGCACTTCACCACCTCGATCGCCTGCGCCCAGTGCCACAGCAGCGCGCCGCGGGCGGTGGCCATGCGGGACCGCAACGGCAACTCGGTGGCCCCCTTCGACCTGTGGCGCTCCAGCATGATGGCGAACGCCACCCGCGATCCGGTGTGGCGGGCGGTGGTGTCGGTCGAGGTGGTGGCGACGCCCAGCAAGGCGGCCGAGATCCAGGCCAAGTGCCTGCGGTGCCACGCGCCCATGGCGAGCGCCGAGGCCGCCTTCGCCGGGGCGGGCCCGGTGGGCCTGGGGCACCTGCGCGGCGACGGGCCGCAGACGCAGCTCGCGCTGGACGGCGTGTCGTGCACCGTGTGCCACCAGATCCAGCCGAAGAACCTCGGCAGCGAGGAGAGCTACGGGGGGCACTTCGAGATCGAGCCGGGGCGCCGGATCTTCGGACCGCACGAGGACCCGGTGCCGGGTCCGATGATGATGCACACCGGCTTCCGGCCCGAGCAGGGGAGGCACGTGCTGAAGTCGGGGATGTGCGGCACCTGTCACACCCTGTTCACCGACTCGCTGCGGGCGGACGGCACGCCTACGGGGAAGCGCCTGCCCGAGCAGACGCC
>JAWLGW010000818.1:1124-3787 GCA_041690735.1 Planctomycetota bacterium | reverse complement strand
GGCGAGGTCGGCGGCGAGCAGGTGGTGGAGCGGGCTCGCCGGCAGCATGACGCCCCAGGTCTGCGAGCCCGGCGCCACCAGGGGACTCACCTCTGCGGCGGGCGCGCGGCAGCGGGCCAGCAGCACGATCGGCGCCTGGGGCGCCGCGAGCAGCGCCTCCTCGGCCGGCGCGAGGGCGCAGCAGCAGCGCCGCACCGCGGCGAGATCGGGGGCCAGGAGCGCCAGGGGCTTGTCCGCCCGCCCCTTGAGCTCGCGCAGGCGCGCCACCGCCGCCGGGTCGTCGGCCCGGCACAGGAGCTGGAACCCGCCGACGCCCTGCAGGACCAGCAGGTCGCCCCGCGCCAGGCAGGCGACCGCCTCCCCCAGGGCGGCCTCGCCGCGCTCCAGCGCGCCTCCCGCCGGGTGCTCCAGGGCGAGGGTGGGGCCGCAGGCGGGGCAGGCCAGCGGCTGGGCGTGGAACCGCCGATCCCAGGGGTCCTCGAACTCCGCCCGGCAGGCGGCGCACAGGGGGAAGGCGGCCATGGCCGTCCGCTCCCGGTCGTAAGGGAGCGCCCGCACGATCGTCCACCGCGGCCCGCAGGCGGCGCAGCTGGTGAAGGGGTAGCGGAACCGCCGGGCGGCCGGATCGCGCAGCTCGGCCAGGCACTCGGCGCCGGGGGCGAGGTCCGCCTGCAGGGCCGCGGCCCGCCCGCCGGCCCGCCCGGCCCTCAGGGCCGTGTCGCTGGCGCGGATCGTGAAGGACGGTTCGCGGGCGGGCCCGCGCGGCGGGAGCGCCTCACGGTCGACCGCCGTCACGATCGCCGCCGCCGGCGCCTCGGCCGGGAGCGCCCGGACGAAGGCCTCGACCGCGTCCGGCGCCCCCTCCACCTCGAGCCGCACCCCGGCGGGGCCGTTCTCCACCCAGCCCACCAGGCCGTGCCGGTGGGCGAGGCGGAACACGAAGGGGCGAAACCCCACCCCCTGCACGGTGCCGCGCACCACGACGCGCGCCCGCGCCGCGCCAGCCTGGGCGCCGGCGAAGGGCGACGGGGGCGGCGCCGGAGGGGGCACGGGGCTGCTTACTGGGCCGCGGTGATCCGCTTGACCAGGACGGGCGCCTTGCAGTGGCGGAGGACGTTCTCCGCCACCGAGCCGAACAGCCACCGCTCCAGGCCGCTGGCCCCGTGGGTGGTCATGGCCACCAGGTCGACCTTCTCCCGCTGGGCGGTGTCGAGGATCTCGCTGGCGGGGTCGCCCAGCGCGGCGTGGGTGCGCACCTTGAGCCCCTGCTGCTCGAGCTCGGCCTTGTGCTGGTTGAGCCAGGCCTCGAGGTCGTCCAGGCGCTGAGTGGCCAGGATCGCGGGGGCGGCGTAGTCGCCCACGGGGAGGTCCTTCACCCGCAGCAGGAGGATCTCCGAGCCGTGCAGCTCGGCGAAGGCCTGCACCAGCGGGAGCACGCTGGCCGAGGCGCCCGAGCCGTCGAGGGCGACCAGGATCCGGCCGAACCGTCCGCCAGACGCCTCGGCGCCCTTGGGGTTCACCAGCAGCAGCGGCGCGCTGCAGCGGCGCAGCACCCGCTCCGCCACGCTGCCTCGGATCCAGCGCGAGGGCCCGCTGCGGCCGTGGGTCGACATGGCGACCAGCGCCGGGCTGGTCCGCTCCACCTGGTCGAGGATGGTGGCGGCGGGGTCCCCCAGGACCACCTTGGGAGCGGCGTCGATCCCCTCCTCGCGGAGGGCGCGGGCCACCTCGTCGAGGGCCCGCTCCGCCTCCTCGCGCCGCAGAGCCAGGTGACGCTCCTCGGTGTCCACCCGGCCCTCGCGCTCGGTGGAGCGCTCGAGCAGGGGGACCAGCACCCGCAGCAGGGTCACCTTGGCGTCCTCGCGCTTCGGCAGGCGCTTGACCTGGTCGAGGATGCCCCGGGAGGTCTCGGACTCGTCGAGAGGGATCAGGATGGTGTCGAACACGGCGGCCTCTTCGTGTAAGGGATCGTCGAGCGGGCTGAGCAAGGGACGTGCCTGACCCGTCGGCCGCGAATGCTAACGCAGCGGTGCAGCCGCGGGGCCCTCGCCGGTCGGCGGGTCGCGACGTCACCCCGCGGTGTCGGCGGAGCGCTCCCGCTTCACAGGGACGTGACGTCGGGGCGGCCGATCCCCCGCAGGAAGCCGGCGCGCGCGCCCCGGGGCCGCAGGCGCGCCGTGGCCCCCCATGTGCTCTCTCTCGCGCACCACGAGGAGAGTGAATGAGCGAACGCAAGGATCCCTGGTCGGTGGGCGCCTGGATGTCTTCCAACCCCGCCACGGTCAAGCCTGACGCCCTGGCCCGCGACGCCTTCTTCACCATGCGCAAGGAGGGCTACCGCCACCTGCTGGTGGTCGAGGGCGGACGCCTGCTGGGGGTGGTCACCGACCGCGACCTGCGGCGGCCCGACGTCAACGACGACGCCGACGGGTGGAACGACTACTACCGGCTGGACGAGGACTACCTGGTGCGCGACGTCATGACCGAGGCGCCGGTCACGGTCCGCCCCCGCGACGCGCTGGAGGCAGCGCTGAAGCTCCTCCTGGATGGCAAGTTCGGGGCGCTGCCGGTGCTCGACAAGACCGAGGCCCCGATCGGGATCCTCACCGCCACCGACCTCCTGCGCGCCTTCCAGACCGCCCTGGCGGACGTGGGGGACGTGC
>JAWLGW010000818.1:0-1114 GCA_041690735.1 Planctomycetota bacterium | reverse complement strand
GTTGTCGACCACGACCACGACCACGAGCGCGAGCGCGAGTGTCCGAGCCAGCCGAGGGCGAGGACCGACGAGAAGCGCTGGAGTCGCTTCTGGACAGGTTCTTAGACCGCGCTCCAGCCGCCGTCGACGGTGAGGACGGCGCCGGTCACGTAGGCGGCCTCGTCGCTGGCGAGGAACCGCACGGCGCCGACCACGTCCTCGGGCCGGCCGGGGCGGCCCAGCGGGGTGCGGCTCATGAAGCCGGCGCGGGTCGCGTCGTCCTCGAGGAGGGCGGCGGCGAAGCGCGTCTCGACCAGGCCCGGGGCCACGGCGTTGAGCCGGACCCCGCGCGGGCCGAGCTCGGCGGCGAGGGTGCGGGTGAGGGAGATCAGGGCGGCCTTGGTCATGGCGTAGATCCCCATGCCGGGGGCGCCCACGACGCCGAGGATGCTCGAGACCATGACGATCGAGCCGGGAGCGCGGCGCTCCACGAGGTGGCGGGCGACACGGCGGGTGAGGTCGAAGGGGCCCTTGAGGTTCACCTCGAAGGTCTTGTCCCAGGCCGACCACCCGTCGAGGTCGACGAGGGGGCCGTAGTGCGGGTTGGTGGCGGCGTTGTTGACCAGCACGTCGAGCTGTCCGAACCGCTCCAGGGCGGCGGCGAGGAGGGCCTCGCGCTGCCCCTCGTCGCCCACGTGGCAGGGGACGGCCAGGGCCTCGCCCCCGGCGGCGGCGATCGCGTCGGCGACCTGCTGGAGCGGCTCGGGCTTGCGGGCGGCGAGGACGACGCGGGCCCCGCTGGCGGCGAGACCCCGCGCGATCGCAGCGCCGATCCCGCGGCTGGCGCCGGTCACCAGCGCCACCTTGCCGGCCAGAGAGTGGCTGGGGCGGCGGTCCTCGGGGGAAGGGTCGGTGGGGCTCATGGGGCGAGAGTGTACGCCGACGCAGCCACCCCGACACCCCAGCGCTGGCGGGGCACCTCGCGCGGGTGCGGTCCCTGTCGAGGCGGGGGTGTTGGACCATCCCCGAGCGAGCACCCGCGCAAGGTGGGGCGGAGGGACGGCGCGCGCGGATCTCGCGGAGACTGCGGTCTCCTCGCTCAAGGAGGAGCAGCGCGCGCCGTCCCGGAGCCTCT
>JAWLGW010000817.1:0-3800 GCA_041690735.1 Planctomycetota bacterium | reverse complement strand
CCAGACGGCGCGCCAGGTGCTCCGCCCCCGAGGTGTGGTCGTGGTGGTGGTGGGTGAGCAGCACCTCGCGCACGCGGGTGCCCTCGGCCGCCAGGGCGGCGACCAGGGCGTCGAGGCGGGCGCGCTCCTCGGGGTAGGGCGAGGCGGGGTCGATCACCACCGCCTCGCTCCCGTCGCCCACGATCACGCAGTTGGTGTGGGTCGCGGGGGGGAGCGTCGGGGTCCGCACCAGGAACAGGCGCAGCCCTGGGCGGAAGTCGATGGCGCCGGCCCACTCGCCCTCGTCGGGATGGCTCGCCGCCACCCTGGCGGCCGTTCGCCCCAGCCACTCGGGGTCGCGCGGGTCGCCGCCCGCCGCCGCCAGGGCCTCCAGCGTGACCCGGGTCGGGGGCGCGAGGAGGGCCTCATCCAGGCGCCAGCGCGCCAGCATGGCCGCCGGGTCGAGCCACTCCAGGCGGTCGATCTCGCCGGGCGCGACCGTCGGCTCTCCGGCGGCCGGCGCGAGCGCCAGGAAGAAGGCGGCGTCGAACCGCACCGGACCGAAGGGCGGGGTCTTCCAGCGCCCGCAGGGGATGAGCAGGCTCCAGTCCGCCGCCAGCCCCAGCGCCTCGAGGCAGGCGGGGAAGCTGGCCGGGTCGCGGAGCACCTGCTCCCGCCGCGCCCGCAGGGCGGCCGGCGGCAGCCCCTCGGCGCCCGGCACTACCAGCAGGCCGGTCTCTTCGAACGCCTCCCGCGCCGCCGCCGCCTCGAGGCCCTCCTCCTCCGGGTCCATCGCTCCCCCGGGGAACACCCAGAAGTTGCCGAGGAACCGCAGCTCGGGGGCTCGATGGAGCAGCAGCACCTCGTGCCCCGACGGGGTGCCGGCGGGGCGGGCCAGCAGCAGGGTGGCGGCGGGGCGGAAGGGCATGGCGAGGGCTCCTCGGGCAGCCCATGGTGCGACGCGGCGTGGGACGCGTCCAGCGGCGCTGCGCGGCGGTGGGTAGACGCCGGCGCGCGGGCCGCCGACGATGGCTCGAGCGACGCAGCGGAGCAGGGGAGGGAACATGACGAGTCTGGCGCGCGGGGCCCTGGCGCTGGTGATCGGGGCGGCCGCGGCGGCCCCTGCCCCGCTGCTGGCGCAGGAGCAGCGGGAGGGCGACGTGGACGAGCGGCCGCGCACCAACCGGCTGGCGAACGAGAAGAGCCCCTACCTGCGCCAGCACGCCGCCAACCCCGTGGACTGGTATCCGTGGGGCGAGGCGGCGTTCCGCCGGGCGCGGGCGGAGGAGAAGCCGATCTTCCTGTCGATCGGCTACGCCACCTGCCACTGGTGCCACGTCATGGAGCGGGAGTCGTTCGAGAACGAGGAGGTGGCGGCCTTCCTCAACGAGCACTTCGTGGCGATCAAGGTGGACCGCGAGGAGCGGCCCGACGTGGACGAGGTGTACATGACCGCCGTGCAGGCGCTCACGGGCAGCGGCGGGTGGCCGCTGAGCGTGTTCCTGACCCCCGGCGGGGAGCCCTTCACCGGGGGCACCTACTTCCCGCAGCCGGCGCGGTTCGGGCGGCGCAGCTTCCTGGACGTGCTGCGGGTGGTGCAGCAGGTGTGGGATCAGGACCGCGGCAAGGTGCTCGAGAGCGCGCAGCAGATCACCGCGCACCTGCGCTCGGCGCAGCAGACCGCCCACCCGGGCAGCGAGGTGAAGGTCGACGGTGAGCTCCTCCACCGCGGGGTGCGCCTGCTCGCCGGCCGCTACGACGCGGCCAGCGGCGGCTTCGGGCAGGGCCCGACCAGGTTCCCCTTGCCGCACAACCTCTCGTTCCTGCTCCGCTACGCCTCCCGCACCCCCAGCGCGCCGGCCCGGGAGATGGTGAAGAAGACCCTCGACGCCATGATCGACGGCGGGCTCCGCGATCACCTCGGCGGCGGCTTCCACCGCTACAGCACCGACCCCGAGTGGGAGATCCCCCACTTCGAGAAGATGCTGTACGACCAGGCGGGGCTGGTGCGCGCGCTGGTGGAGGCCTCTCAGCAGCTCCACGAGCCGCGGTACGCGGAGGTCGCCCGCGAGACGCTGGCCTTCGTCCTCGAGCACATGACGAACGACGGGGGCGGCTTCACCTCGGCCTGGGACGCCGACAGCGAGGGGCAAGAAGGGAAGTACTACGTGTGGCGGGCCGAGGAGCTGCGCGGGCTCCTGGGCGAGGACTACCCCTTGTTCGCCGCCCGCTACGGGGTGACCGACCGCGGCAACTTCCCCGCGCTCCCCGGCACCACGCACCTGCAGCCCGCCGCGTCGGCGGCCGAGATCGCCGCGCGCGCGGGGCGTCCGGTCGCCGAGGTGGAGGCGGCCCTGGAGCGCGCGCGCGCCAGGGCCCTGGCGGCGCGGCGGCAGCGGCCGGCGCCCCTCCACGACGACAAGGTGCTCACCGACTGGAACGGCCTCATGATCGGCGCCGCGGCGGTCGCGGGCCGCGCCCTGGGCGAGCCCCGGTTCGTGGCCGCGGCCGAGCGCGCGGCGCGCTTCGTCCTCGAGCGCCTGCGCGATCCGCGGGGGGCGCTCCTGCACCGGTGGCGCGACGGCGAGGCGGCGGTGCCCGCCATGCTCGACGACTACGCCTTCTTGACCTGGGGTCTGCTCGACCTGTACGAGGCGAGCTACGACACGCGCTGGCTCCAGGAGGCGGCGGGCCTGGCCAGGGCGATGATCGCCGCCCTGTGGGACGAGGCCGACGGGGGCTTCTTCCAGGGCGCCGAGGGCGCGGACCTCCTGTATCGCCCCAAGCCGATCCACGACGGGGCGATCCCGGCCGGCAACTCCGCCGCGGCGCTGGCGCTGTTGCGGCTGGGGCGCTTGACGCAGGACGAGGTCTTCGCCGCCAAGGGGCGGGCCACGCTCGAGTGGCTGGCGCCGCAGCTCCAGCACGCCGGCGCCTCCATGACCCTCGCCCTGCAGGCCGTGGACTTCGCGGTGGGCCCGACCCGGGAGGTGGTGATCGCGGGCGCGCTCGACGACCCCGCCGCCCAGGCCTTGCTGCGCGAGGTCCGGCGCCGATTCCTCCCCCGGACGGTCGTGGTCCACCGCCCGCCCGGCGAAGCCGAGGCGCTGGCCGCCCTGGTGCCCTTCGCCCGCGAGCAGGGCCCGCGGGAGGGGCGGGCCACCGCCTACGTGTGCCGGGACTACGCCTGCCAGGCGCCGGTGCACGACCCCGCCGCGCTGGGGGCGCTCCTCGAGGAGGCGCCCGCCGACGAGTAGCCTCAGGGATTGGGAAGCGCTCTCGCGCCCCACCCCGGGGCTCGCGGCGGGTAAGGCCTGGCGCGAACCAGGGTTGTCGCGCCCGCCTCCGCTTCTGGGCGCGCCGCGCGGACGATGCAAGTCGCCCCCGCCCCCGCTCGTCCATCCCCCTGACGGACGGCGCGGCCGCGACGCGATGGCGGCCGTAATTGCCGGCGCGATAACCACTAGCAGGGGAGGAGAGCGTTGACCCTGGCCTGGCTGCGCGCTAGCATTCCCGTCCCCAAACCAGGGCCCTTTGCAGGGCGAGATCGGCGCGGCAGGCGCCCGGGAGGTATCCCCTTGCGAGCTATCGATCGTCGGAGGGATTTCACCCTCATCGAGCTGCTGGTGGTGATCGCGATCATCGGCATCCTGGCCTCGCTGCTGCTGAGCGCCCTCGGCGCCGCGCGCCGCCGCACCCAGGCGGCCATCGCCAAGAGCCAGATCTCGACCATCAAGGCCGCCCTCGCCATGTACGAGGCGGACATGGGCAAGTTCCCGCGGCTCGCCCCCCGCGACGAGAGCGGGGCCTGGAGCGACGAC
>JAWLGW010000816.1:1047-3809 GCA_041690735.1 Planctomycetota bacterium | reverse complement strand
CGACTGGATGCCCGACGAGGTCCGCCCCGCCTACTCCGAGGTGCTGACCAAGCTGCAGGCCAAGGCGCCCACGGTGCCCCTGGCGGACATGCTCAACGTGTTCATCGACGAGGTGGGCGAGCCCCCCGACGAGGTGTTCGCCCGCTTCGACGACGAGCCGATCGCCGCGGCGTCCATCGGGCAGGTCTACCGGGCCGAGCTCCCCACGGGGGAGCCCGTGGCGGTCAAGATCCAGTACCCCGGGATCGACAAGGTGATCGCGGCGGACCTCAAGAACCTCGACCTGCTCGAGCAGGTGCTGCGGGCCTCCACCATGGGGCGCCTCGACGTCAAGCGCTCGCTGCAGGACATCAAGTCCAAGATCGGCGAGGAGCTCGACTACCGCAGCGAGGCGGCGCACCAGCGCCGGTTCGCGGAGATGTACCGCGACCACCCCAAGATCGTGATCCCCAAGGTGTACGACGCCTACAGCCACAAGCGGGTGCTGACCACCGAGCTGCTGGAGGGTCAGTCGTACTACGAGTTCCGCGACGCCAACGACCAGGCGACCCTCAACGCCGCCGCCGAGGTGCTGTACGAGTTCGTGTTCGGCAGCTTCCACCGGCACGGGCTGTTCAACGCCGACCCGCACCCGGGCAACTACATCTTCCTGCCCGAGGGACGGGTGGGCTTCCTCGACTTCGGGTGCGTGCAGGAGTTCCCGCTGGAGGTCCCGGGGCGCTTCCGCGAGCTGGCCCAGAAGCTGTGGGACGGCGACGCGGCGGCGGTGCGGGAGGGGCTGCCTCAGGCGCTGGGCTATCCAGGCGAGGACCCCTCCGAGGAGGAGAAGGACTTCTTCTTCGAGTACGTCACCTACCTGTGGCAGCCGATCCTCGAGGACCGCCCCTTCCGCTACGACGAGGTCTACACCCGTGAGGTCTACCGCCGCACCGCCGGCGGCGTGCGGCTGGGCGCCAAGGTGACCCTCACCAAGGGCTACCCCGACACCGAGCACCGCGGCCTGGCGCTGCTCAATCGCCTCCAGTTCGGCTTCGCCTCGATCCTGGCCGGGCTCAAGGCGGAGGCGAACTACCATCGCCTCATCAAGTCGTTCTTCGACGAGGCCGAGGCGACGACGGCGCCGGACTGAGCGCGCGCCTCGACGGAGCTGCTACGCTTGCGCGCCCGGATCGGCCGCGGCGACCACCTCGAGCCGTCGGCCGCCGGGCGGCATCTGCGAGGGCCGGTCGAGGAACGGCGATGTGATGACCGTCCGCGGCGGCTCGGCCTCCGCGGGCTCGTGCGGCTCGGACCAGAAGTTGGTCCGCCGCAGCAGGTCCCGCGGGTAGCGGTACTTGTAGTAGGGCAGCGCCCACTCGTACGCCTTGCGGAGACCCGGCACCATGCGGGACTGCCACAGGAAGACCTCGTAGTAGTTGAGGAAGCCCAGGATCAGCGGGCGGCTCCAGCCCCGGAAGGCCGGCAGGAGCCGCGGGTCGCGCATCCAGGTGCGCGCGATGCGGCGCCGGTGGCGGATCGAGTAGAAGCGGCGCGCCAGCCAGCGGATGCCCTCCCGCAGCTCCCGCGGGCTCATGTTCCGCGGGCGCACGACGACCTTGTCCTTGCCCCGGTAGTCGCTGTAGCGGGTGGTGAGGATGCGCCCCTCGCGCAGATAGCGCTTGTAGATCGGGGTGCCGGGGAAGGGGATCTCGGTGGTGAAGCTGGAGTGGATGATCCCCGAGCTCTGCAGGAAGTCCCAGGTGGCCGGGAAGATGTCGGGGGTGTCGGAGTCGAAGCCGAACATCCAGTTGCCCGAGGCGATGAGCCCCTCCCGCTGGATGTTCGCGACGACCTCGGCGTAGACGGTGGCGTTGGCCCGCTTGCCGGTCCCGTCCAGGGTCGCCTGGCTCACCGACTCGAAGCCGGTGGAGATCAGGCCGCAGCCGGCCTCGCGGGCCAGGCGCAGCGCCTCGGGGTCGAGGGAGAACTCGTTGCGGACCTGCATGCCGAAGGGGACCTTGAACCGGGCCAGCTCGCGGAACAGCTCCCGGGTGTAGTCCATGTCGCCGCCGAGGTTGTCGTCGACGAAGTACATGCCGCGCACCCAGCGGGGCCGCCGGCGCACCTGCTCCAGCACGTACCGGATGGGGTGGGCGCGGTAGCCGTAGGTCATGCGCTTGGCGAAGCAGAAGCTGCACGAGGCCGGGCAGCCGCGGGTGGCGATCACCGGGTAGTGGAAGGGCTGGTAGCGGCTGAGCTTCATGAGGTCGATGCGGGGCGGCGGGAGGTCGGCCAGGCTGGGGGCCGGGTCGCGGTAGATCCCCTCGACGTGCGCCGGGTTGGTGAGCATCTGCTCGCAGATCCGCATCCACGAGCCCTCCCCCTCGCCGATCACCACCGCGTCGGCGTGCTGGAGCCCCTCGTCGGGCATCGCCGTGACGTGGTGACCCCCCATGACCACCTTCACGCCCCGGGCCCGGAAGGCGTCGGCCAGGGCGTAGGCCGACTCGATGCAGGGGGTCGAGGCGGTGATGCCGACCAGGTCCACGGGCTCGTCCACGACGACCCGCTCTCGCAGGGCGTCGACGATGCACACCTCGAAGCGGTCCTCGGGCGTGACCGCGGCCAGGCAGGCGAGGCTCAAGGTCGGCACCTCGAGCTCCCAGGGCACCGTGATGAGCTTCACGCGGAGGCGACGGCTGGGGCGACTCACTGGACCTCCATGTCTCTTTGTGAGGCCGGATCATGGACGCCGACGCGGACCGAGCCAACGGCCTCCTCGG
>JAWLGW010000816.1:0-1037 GCA_041690735.1 Planctomycetota bacterium | reverse complement strand
CGGCGGCGGGGGGACCCGCTCCGGCCCGAAGGCTCAGCGCCGCCCGCGGTGAGACGCTGGCGCCTCCAGGGGCCGCCGCTGGCGGCCGCGCCCGCCAGTCGTGACTCTGTCCCCTGCTCCGCGTCCCCCGGCCCGGCGGCGGAGGCGGGCCGTGTCCAGGCGTCCTCCGAGTCGCCGCCGCACGGAAGGGGTCCGGTGGCGCGCAGCTTGCGGAGCACCCCGAGGCCGCCGCCCCCGGGACGCGACCGGGTGACCTGGCGGCCGCGCGCCGACCTCCCGCCCGACTCGGAGCGACATGACCCGCAGCAGTTCCCGGGTGCAAGGCGACAAGAAGGCGGCCGCCGCGCGCGCCTCCAAGCCCCGGACGGCGTCAGCGCGGCAGCGCGCTCAGGCCCAGTCCGCTCCTGCCGCCAAGAAGCCTCGGGCTCGCGGCGCCAGCGCCGCCGAGCTGGCCGAGATCCTGGAGGCGGTCGAGGCGCTGGCCGCCGGTGACTTCACGGCCATCGCCCCCGAGCAGGGCCGGCACGAGGAGCTCGGGCGCGCGATCAACCGCGCCATCGCGCGCAGCGCGGCGGTGACCTCCGAGCTGGTCCGGGTCAGCGAGGCGGCGGGTCGCCGGGGGCGCCTCGAGGAGCGGGTCCGGCTGGACGTCGGCGAGGGCTCCTGGGGCATCGCCATGCGGGCCGTCAACGACCTGCTGGCGGCGCTCGCCGGCCCCACCGCCGAGGTGGCCCGCGTGCTGACCGCCGCGGCGGCCGGCGACCTGACCCAGCAGGTCCCGCTCTCCTCCAACTCGCTGGCCCTCGACGGCGAGTTCCTGCGCATGGCGACCACGGTCAACGCCTTCATGGACCAGATGCGCTCCCTGGTGGCCGAGGTGACGCGGGTGGCCAAGGAGGTGGGGACCGAAGGGAAGCTGGGGGGCCAGGCGCAGGTGCCCGGGGCGGCGGGCACCTGGAAGGACCTCACCGACAACGTCAACCTGCTGGCCGGCAACCTGACCGCGCAGGTCCGCAACATCGCGCTGGTCACCACGG
>JAWLGW010000815.1:1810-3812 GCA_041690735.1 Planctomycetota bacterium | reverse complement strand
GTGGTGGTGACCACCTGCCCGTCGTCGAAGCCGCGCCCGTCGCGGCTCAGGTAGACCCGGAAGGCGGTGGCCCCGGCGGAGGGCTCGAGGGGGTCGTTGATCGGCGTCCAGGTGGCGCGCAGCGCGCCGCCGCCGAGGTTGATCAGGGACACCTCGCGCACCGGGAGGGGCACCACGGTCGCGCTCGGCGCCCAGTAGCGGAGGATCCCCTTGTAGATGGCCCGGGCGGCGGTGGCCCGGAAGCGGGCGTCGCGCAGCAGGCCCGCGTCGTCGGCGTTGTCGTGGAAGCCGAGCTCGATCAGGCAGCTGGGCATGGTGCGGCTCTCGCGGAGCTCGCCGAAGTTCATCTTGTGGACGCCGCGGTCGCGCCAGGCCGGGTCGTGCTCGGCGCGGATCGCCTCCAGCACCGCCGTGTGGACGGCGTCGCGCAGGGCGTCCGACTGGTCCTGCAGGGGCGAGGGGGAGGTGGGATACGTGACCGCGCCGGCGCTGCCCCACGAGGGGGTGCGGCCGTTGGAGTAGGAGAAGGTCGACAGGCCGCGGGCGGTCCCGGTGCTGCCCGAGGCGTTGGTGTGCAGGGCGAAGTACAGGAAGTCGGACCGCCAGCGGGTGGTGTCGCCGCCGGCCAGCCAGGTGCCGTACAGGGGCCGGATCGTGACGTCGCCCGCCGTGCTGGAGAAGCCCTTGAACGGCAGGAACTGCTTGGCGGCCTCCCGCCAGCGGACCTTGCCGCTGGCGCCCACGCCGCCGCCGAACCGGACCGCGTCGGCGATCACCACCCTGGAGGTGTCCGAGCCCTGGTTGCTGAGCACCACCCGCGCCGGCCCGGCGAAGTGGAACTCGCCCAGGAACACCCACTGGTTCCCCAGGCGGCTCTGGTCGACGGTGACCACGCTGGCGCCGCCCGTGTGGTGCACGGTGAACCGCGCGTCGCGGGCGCGGTTGCTGCTGTGGGTGAACCACACGTAGACCGGATACCGCCCGCTCGCCGGAAGGGTGGCCGAGAACGAGGCCGAGGCGGTGGCGGTGCTCGACACGCCCGCCCACCGGTACCCGCTCCCGTAGAACGCCGGCGCGCTGGTCGAGGCCGACCAGGTCCCGCTCTCGGTGTAGCCCGCCGAGGAGTCGTCCACGATCACCTCGTGGCGCTGGAACGACCGCTCCCGCACCGACTCCACCCGCGCCCCGGCCCCGGTGAGGTAGCGCTGGATGTACTCCACGAAGATCTCGTTGGTGTGAATGTCCTCCCGAATGTCGTGCCCCACCCCGCGCTGGTACCGCCAGGTGGACCCGTCGAGCATGAAGCCATGCCCGGGGCTGAACACGATCGTCCGCCCGGTCAGCGGCCCCGAGGGCTCGGGGACGAGGTGGATGTCCGCGAACGCCAGGCTCGCAGAGCCGACCAACAGACCCACAGCAGCGATCATCCGGCGCATGAGCAAGCTCTCTCTCGAGAGCTATAGCCGTCCCCAGGTGCGATTCGTGCAGTCGGGTCTTGTCGTCTTAACGGGCTGGCACGAAATGACTTGCGCTTGCGGCTAGAGCGTGCGCGAGCCGCTCGCCGGCCCTCCGCCCAGATCCTGAAGGCGCCCGTCGCCCACACTCGGAAGGCGCACGCGCCCCAGACGTGAGCGATCGGTCGCGCTGGGTGTCGCTGACGTTCCTCGCTCTGGCCGCCGCCGCTCTCCTGCTGCACTCGGTGTGGCGAGACGTGCAGCGGAGCAGTCGCCGGGGCCGCGAGATCACCGCCGATGGCGACCTCGGGACCGGCGACACGCTGTCCCACCAGACAGCGGCTAGCAGTTAGCGGTTAGCCGTTCGTTTCGGGTCGAGAGCCTCCGGAGCGGCCTGTTATCCGCCTCCGAGGTGGGTCCGCCGACCGCGAGGGACGCGTCTGGAAGCGTCTCCAGCATTCTCGTCGCTCCTCGCCGCGGCTGGCTTGGTCATTCGCGCTCGCGCTCGTGGTCGTGGTCGTCCACGACCACGAGCGCGAGCGCGAGGT
>JAWLGW010000815.1:0-1800 GCA_041690735.1 Planctomycetota bacterium | reverse complement strand
GGTCAATCTGCACCCGCACGCGCGAGAAGGGGCTCCTACCGGAGTATTCGAATTCTGCGGAGGGCGGGTCATTCGGAACCTCGCCCCCGTCATCCGGAGGGAGCGTCAGCCCTCCGCAGAGTTCGACCACTTGATCGCCGCGTGGACGAGCTCGGTGCCGCTCTTGAGCCCCAGCTTGCGCTTGATGTGGCTGCGGTAGGTCTCGATCGTCTTGATGCTCAGCCGCAGCTCCTCGGCGATCTGGCGGGTGCCGAGGCCCTGGCCGATCAGGTGGAACACCTGCAGCTCGCGATCGCTGAGGGTGTCGACGCTGTTCTCGCCGGCCGGCGCGCTGCCGTCGGCGATGCGGCGCAGGATCCGCTCGGCGAGGCCCCCGCTGACGTGGACCTCGCCCGCCAGCACCTTGCGGATCGCCGCCAGCAGGTGCTCGGTCTCCTCCTGCTTGGTGATGTAGCCGCGGGCCCCCGCGCGCAGCAAGCGCTCGGCGTGCAGCGGGGTGGGGGTGCTGGCGATCACCAGCACCGGCAGGTCGGGCCAGCGCTGCTTGATCTCCTTCACCAGGTCGAGGCCGCTGGTCTCGGGGGTGGCGAAGTCGATCACCACCAGGTCCGGGGGCGCGGCCTCGATCAGCTTGAGCGCCTCGGACGCGTCGTCGGCGACGGCGGCGACGGTGATGTCCCGCTCGCGCTCGAGGAGGTGGGCCAGGCCCTGGCGCACGAACGGCTGATCGTCGACCAGCAGCACCTTGTGCACGTCCTCGGCGCTCACCTCGGCGCAGCCGCTGGCGAGCTCGCGCAGGAGGCGCAGCACCAGCTCGCCGTCCTCCCGCAGCGCCTCCTGCGAGGCGGGCGCGCCCTGCGCGGCGTCGCGCAGGCGGCCCAGGGCCTCGGCCATGGCCTGCAGGCGCTTGAGGTCGAGGGAGAAGAACGCCTTCCGCAGGAAGCGGTGGTCGAGGTACAGCACGGGGGCCGTCGGGTCGCCCTGCTTGAGGGGGGCGCACAGGATCGACAGCACGTGCCGCTGGCGGACGCTGGTCGCGTCGGTGACGTCGCGGTCCTCGAGGTTCGAGGTGGCGAGGGGCTCGCCCCGCTCGAGGACGCGCCCCACGGCCGTGCGCGAGATGTGCTCGGGGCGGCCCTGGAGCGGCTCCCCGCCGAAGCCGCGGGCGAGCTCGACCTCCAGCTCGCCCTCGCGCTCCACGACCAGGAAGGCCCGCTCGGCTTCCAGGGAGGCCGCCGCGGCCTCGAGCGCTGCGTGCAAGAGCGCCTCGGGGTCGCTCTCCTCGTGCTGCAACAGCTCGCTCAAGGACTCGCGGGCAATCACACTCATGGCCTCATCCGTCCCCCGCCCCTCGGAGGACAGGGCACATGGTAACCGATCGTCCGACGTCTCCAGGCTGCAAGGCCTTTGTTATCAGGGGTTCCCTGATCCCCGTCGGGCGTCAGCGCACCTCGACGGAGAGGCCGAACGAGAACCCCGGCGCGTCCCCCTCCAGCTCGATCAGGTGCTGGAAGGCGGTGTTGCGGGGGGACGCAGCGGTCCCATCGCTGACGGCGCCGTTGCGGCGGGCGTCGTGGCCCCCGTCGGCGTATCCGACGTGCACCGAGACGGTGCGTCCGCCGTGGGTCTCGCTGAGGGTGTACACCCCGCCCTGATCCTGCTCGGTCAGGCCCCGCGGGCCGTCAATGGCGAGGGCGGCCAGGTCGGGGCTCAGGCCGGCCCGCACGTACAGCGTCCCCGCGGTGGGGTCGAGGCGATAGCGCACCTCCACCGCGCCCGGTCCGCTCCACTCGATCTCCT
>JAWLGW010000814.1:0-3813 GCA_041690735.1 Planctomycetota bacterium | reverse complement strand
CGCGGGTGTGGCGCCCCTCCAGCGCCTCGTCGCAGTGGCCGCAAGAGGGGGGCGGCAGGGCCGCCAGGTCGAGGGGCCAGGAGGGCGCCTCGGCAGGCGCAGCCGGTTGGACCTCGTCCTCCGGGGCCTTCACGGCCTCAGTACTTCTCGTACTTCTCGTCGCCGTAGTCGTCGCCGTAGCCGTCGGCCTCCGCCAGCGGCGCCAGGCGCTCGTAGACGTGGGTGTTCGAGCACGCCAGCCAGGGCGCCATGAAGAAGAAGGCGACCAGGCCCAGGAAGAGGCCCCCTGGGAGCACGGGCCAAGGCATGGACAGGACCGCGGCCGACGCGGCGAACACCGGCAGGAACGCCGCGGTCGAGATCCCCATGACGATGAGCCACACCGCGATGGCGTAGAGGATGAAGTTGAGGATGCTCCCCTTGGTGGCGTCGAAGGAGGCGCGGATCGCGCTGAGGGCGTCGAGCTCGCGGTCGACCACGAAGTACTGAGTCAGGAAGGTCAAGATCCCCATCGCCACCATCGGCAACACCACCAGCAGGGTGCCGAGCAGCAGCCCTACGATGGGGTTCTTGGTGGCGAAGCCCGCAGCGACCCCTACCACGACGCCCGGGATCATGATCAGGAACATGCCGATCATGAGGATCACCTGCACGATCAGCCCCTGCAGGAGGCGGTGGCCTTGACCGAACAGGTCGCCCAGCTCGGGCTCCTCGTCCCGGACCGCGCGCAGCAGGAGCGACACGAAGCCCAGGGTGAGGAAGATCGACACCACGAAGCTGACGACCATCATGCCCAGGCCCCACACGATCACGAGGGCCTGGCTCTTGAGCACCATCTCCAGCCCGACCCGCACGATCGCGTCGAACACCGAGACGGCGCCGTTGATCGCCGTCATCACGATCAGGGCCAGGATTACCACGATCCAGTGGCGCTTGTAGGTCTGCAGCCCGCTGCTGAGGACGTCGCCGATGCTGAACATGAGGCCTCTCTGGGGGGTCGCCCGGTCGCCGCACCATAGGGCGCGGTCGCCCACACGGCAAGGCGCTACAGGGTCAGCGCCGCCCGGACCGCGGCCGCCGCCGCGGCGTCCTCCTCGGGCCCCAGCAGCGTGCGCGGGTCGAGCTTGAGGCGGCCCTCCTGCACCCGCGCGAACAGGGCCGGGGTGCCGACGCGCAGGCGCCGGGCCAGCTCGTCGACCGAGCTGCCGTGGGGGGCCACGCTGACCACCCGCGTGGGCAGCTCCTCCACCGCGTAGCTCCCGCCGCCCACCTTGGAGCTGCCGGGCTCCACCGCCACCTCGGCGCCGCCCCCCTCGCGGATCGCGGCGGCCAGGGTGTCGGCCCGGGCCTGCAGGGCCTCGAGGGGGGTGGCGATCATGCGGATCGCCGGGACCGTCTGCGGGACCGAGGAGGGGTCGCGGTACAGGGCCAGCGTCGCCTCCAGGGCGGCGAGGGTGAGCTTGTCGGGGCGCAGGGCGCGGTACAGCGGGTGGCGGCGGATCCGGGCCACCAGGGCCTCCTGACCGACGATCAGCCCCGCCTGGGGGCCGCCCAGCAGCTTGTCGCCCGAGAAGGTGACCACCCCCGCGCCGGCCGTGAGGCTCTCGCCCACCATCGGCTCGCCCGGGAGGCCGAAGGGGGCGAGGTCGATCAGGCACCCCGAGCCGAGGTCGTCCATGACGGCGACCCCCCGCTCGCGCCCCAGCGCGGCCAGGGCCGGCACGTCCACCTCGGCGGTGAAGCCCTGCACGCGGAAGTTCGAGGTGTGGACCCGCAGCAGCAGGGCGGCGTCGGGGTGGGCGTCGAGGGCGACGGCGTAGTCGCGCAGGTGGGTGCGGTTGGTGGTGCCCACCTCGACGAGCTGGGCCCCCGACTGGGCCATGACGTCGGGGATCCGGTAGCTGCCCCCGATCTCGACCAGCTGCCCCCGCGAGCAGATCACCGGGCGCCCCGCCGCCAGGGCGGCCAGGGCGATCAGGGTGGCGCCGGCGTTGTTGTTGACCACGCAGGCGTCCTCGGCGCCGGTCAGCTCGCGGAGCAGGGCGGTAATGCCGCGGTCCCGCTGGCCGCGCCGGCCGCTGTCCTGCTCGACCTCGAGCACGGCGAAGCTGCGGGAGGCCTCGGCCACCGCCACCCGCGCGGCGTCGGGCAGCGGCGCCCGGCCCAGGCCGGTGTGCAGGATCACCCCGGTGGCGTTGAGGGCCGGAGGATAGCGGCGTCGGGTCCGCGCCCCCAGGGCCTGCTCCGCTCGCTGCGCGCAGGCCGCGGGCGCGGCGGCGACGGCCAGGCCCTCGGCGCTCAGGGTGCCCTCGCCGATCGCCGCCCGCAGGGACCCGAGGTCCTCGCGCAGGACCTGCAGGACCAGGGGGCGCCCGTAGCGCTCGACCAGGGCCTCGACCGCGGGCGCGGCCAGGAGCTGGTCGACGGCGGGCAGGGCGCGGTACAGCTCGGCGACGGTCGGTGGGGCGCCCTCGCTCACGAGCGACCTAGCGGACGCGGCCGCTCTTCTCGAGGTCGACGAGGTGCTGGGCGATCTCCGACATCATGCTCTCGTACCCCTGGTAGTCGGGGTGCAGCATGCCCTCCGGGTCGCGGTAGGGGCCCAGCGCCTCCTCCAGCTTGTCGAGGGCGGCCTGCAGCTTGGAGTGGGCCTCCTTGTGGAGCTGCATCTCGTTGGGCGCGCCCTCGCGCATGGCCTTGTTCCAGGCGCGGAAGGCCTCCATGCCCTCCTTCTGCAAGTCCTTGGCCTGGTCGAACATCGCGGGCTCGTTGCGGACGACCTCGTCCCCGCCCATGTTGCTGATCACCACGATCCCGCCGCAGATCAGCAGCGTGGCGGTGAGGATCGAGATCAGGATGATCGGGTCGGCGCCCTTCTTCTTGGCGGGCGCCGGCCGGCGGCGGCGCCCCGAGGCCCGCCCGTCGCTCTCGCCCGAGGCGCTGGTCCGCCCGCTGGAGCGGCGCTTCTTGCGCGTCGAGGAGGAGGCCGACGACGCGGAGGAGGCCGAAGAGGCGGAGGCGCTGCTGGCGCGGCGGGTGCTGCTCTTGCCGCTCCGCTTGGTCGAGCCGGTCGAGCCCTTGACGCGGGCCGAGCCCTCGACCGCCTTGCTGGTGCCGCTGCGCTTCTTCTTGCGCTTCTTCTTCTCGCCCTTGTCGGGGGTCTGCCAGGCGAAGTCGTCGTCCTGGTCGCCCTCGGCGGGAGCGGTGGACCGGCGGGCGCTGCTTCGCTTGGCCATGGTGCCCAATACCTCGAAGGGTCTGGAGGACTGAAGCGGCAGCGATCATAGCGCCCCGTCGGGGCACCGGCAAACGTAAGCCGCGATTGGTCCGGCGTTTACCCGAATCTGACGTTAAGCGCCCACGGGAGCGTGCGCCGGCCGCGCGCTGGCCAGGCCGGCGCGCAGCCAGCCTGTGGCGTGCACCCGCGCCCCGGCCACGGCCGCCGGCAGCACCGCCGCGTCGCCCCGCTCGAGGGCGAGGGGCGGGAAGCCCTCCGCCTCCAGGCGGGCGCGCCCCTCCAGGACCACCAGGACCTGCGGCAGGCCGCCCTCGAGCACGAGGTCGTGCCCCGGGCGCAGGTCGAGGGCCTCGAAGCGGAAGGGGCAGGCGGGGGCCAGGTCGCGCCGGCCGCGGCGCCAGCCCTCCTCCACCCGCGGCGGGCGCACCCGTCCGATCGCCTCCAGGCAGCGGCGGGTCTGCTCGAGGTGCAGGTCGCGCCCGCGCTCCCAGTCGTAGACGCGGTAGGTGATGTCCGTCGTCTCCTGGACCTCGAGCACCAGGACCTCCCGGGCGGTGTGCAGGGTGCCTGGCAGG
>JAWLGW010000813.1:1748-3821 GCA_041690735.1 Planctomycetota bacterium | reverse complement strand
CCTCACCGTGGCCGGCGGGCGGTTCATCCTGCGCCCCGAGGTGGTCTCGTTCCTGGGGGTCGCCCTGCACCTGGCGCTCCTCGCCCGGGACGGGCGCCACCCCAGCCGGCTGACGCTGGTCGTGCTGCCCCTCGCGCAGGCGGTGTGGGGCAACGTGCACGGGTTCTCGCTCCTCGGCCCGGCCCTGGTGGGAGGCACCCTCGCCGCGGTCGCCGCGCACGCGGCCGCGGGCCGGTTCGCGCCGCGCCTCGCCGCTCGCCTGCCCGGCGCCACGCCGGCCGCGCGCGACGTCGGCGCCTGGGCGCTGCTGCTGGGGCTCGAGCTCGCCGCCTCGTGCTTCAACCCCTACGGCCTAGAGGCGGCCCTGTATCCGGTGTGGATCCTCACCCGCGCCGGACAGGACGCCGCCAGCGCCGGCCTGTCCTACCGGGTGGTCGAGCTGACCAGCCCCTTCGCCCGCGAGGTGCGCGGGGTCCCCGAGGTGCAGCTGTACCTGCTGTGGTTGGGGGTCGCTGGGCCCTTGTGGCTCCTCGCCCTGGCGCGCGGCCGCGCCCGCCTGCGCGAGGGCGTGTGGGCCGCCCTCCTGGCCGCCTCGTCGCTGCTGTACCTGCGCAACCTCCCCTTCGCGGCCCTGGGCCTGGCCCCGGTCACGGCCGCCGGGCTCACCGCCCTCGCCGACGTGGCGCGGAAGCGGCTGGGCTCCGAGGCGGCGCGCCGCGCCCGGCGCGGCCTCGCGATCGCCGGCTGCGCGGTGGCGCTGCTGTGCGCCCGCGCGGTGCTCGACGACCGCCTGCACCGCAACGCCAGCTACGACGCCCGGGCGGGGCTGGGCCTCGCCGCCTTCCCCCGCCACGACGAGGCGACCGCCTTCCTCGCCGCGCACCCGCCGCAGGGGGCGCTGTTCAACAACTTCGGCGCCGGCCACTTCCTGAGCTGGGCCCGCGGCACCCGGCCGCCCAAGCCGTTCATCTCGGGCAACACCGACCTCTACCCGCGCGCCCACCTGCAGCGCTACCACGCCCTCATGCGCGGCGACCTGCCGCTGGCGCCCGAGCTCGAGCGGCTGGGCGTCAGCGACGCCCTCCTCGACCACCGGATCGAGGTCGAGGACCGTGTGCTGAGAGAGCTGCTCGGGCACCCGGACTGGGCGCTGGTCCACGCCGACCGCCGGGCGCTGGTCCTGCGTCGACGCGACCGCCTGGGAAGCGCGACGCCCCTCGACCCGGCCGCGATCGCCGCCGCCGCGCGCCGCTGGCGGTTCGCCGACGAGGAGCCGGACCGGTTCGGCCCCAGCCGGGCGCTGCGCGCGATCGGCCTCCTGCCGCCGCGGCGGCCGCAGCCGATCGAGCGCCTCAACACCGCTCGGCTGCTGGAGCTGATCGGCCACCCCCAGGCGGCGCTCCAGCTGGCCCGCGCCGCCGAGGCGCTGGCCCCGGGCTCGCCCCTGGTGCTGCAGACGCTGGCAGACCTCGAGCAGTACCACGGCAGCCCCACCGCCGCCGCCCAGCTGTTCGCGCGGCTGGCGTCGGCCGCGCCCGGCGATCCGCTGCCGCACGTCAAGCTCGGCCTGCTGGCCCTGCGACGCGGCGAGCCGCGCCAGGCGGTGACCCACCTGCGCGCCGCCCTCGCGCTCGACCCGGGCTCGCGCCTGGCGCGCGAGAACCTGCTGGCAGCCCTCGAGGCGGCGCGGGACCCCGTCGACCTGCGCCGCGCCCTGGCGGCGCAGCCCGACCTGGCCCCCGCCCGCCGCGCCTACTACCAGGGTGTGGCCGCCGAGCAGGAGGACGACCTCGAGCAGGCGGCCGACCGGCTGGAGGCGGCGGTGCAGGGGGACCCCGACCTCGCCCCGGCCGTCGCCCGCCTGGCCGAGGTCCAGGGCCGACTGGGGCGGCTGGGCGAGGCGGAGCAGAGCTGGGAGCGGCTGTGCGCCCTGACCCCCGCTGACGCGTCGGCCTGGCGGGCCCTGGGACGGATCCGGCTCATCCTGGGGCGCGCCGAGCAGGCCCTGACGGCCTGGACCCAGGCCGCCGCGGTGGACCCGGCCGAGGTGGACGCCCTGCTGCTGGGGGCGCA
>JAWLGW010000813.1:0-1738 GCA_041690735.1 Planctomycetota bacterium | reverse complement strand
TCCACCTGCGCCAGGGACGTCCCGACCAGGCCCGCGAGCTGGCCGAAGCCGCCCGCGCCCGCCAGCCAGGCCACCCGGGCGCCCTGCGCCTGCTCCAGGACGCCGCCGCCCAGAATGCTGATTGACGGCCCCCCCCTCTGCCCGTAGACTTCGGACGCTTGCGACCGTCCCGCAGCCATGTCGGGAGGCCGCGGCGGCACCGAGGCGACGCCTCGCGCTCCGCCCGCTCTCGAGGACGCGGCGCCGCACGCAAGCGAAGAGCCCCCCAACTAGGCCGCCAGCGAGCGGTCGAACCTGCGGGGGGGAGACGCCTTGGAAACGAACGGTCTCACGAACCTTCTGCGGCACCCACACACCGACGCCCCCTCCCTGTCCAGTGCCCTGGCGACTGTCGCCGGGCGGAGCGCTGCGCAGGGACGGAGGGTCCTCCTTCAGGACTCCAGCCCCGTCGAGCGGCCGCTTCGGCCGCACCGTCGGGGACCCGACCCGCGCCGCCGGCGCCCGCTTTGGGTGCCCGAGGAGAGCGTCGTGGGGTGCCGCGCTGGAGCCACTTCATGTACGAATCCCACTGGAACCTGGACCGCAAGCCCTTCGAGAACGACCAAAACGTCGGCTTCTTCTTCGAAGAGAGCAAGCACCACCGCGAGGCGCAGGTCCGCCTCCTCTACGCCGCCGAGCAGAAGAAGCCGCTCGCACTCCTGATCGGCGAGAGCGGCGTCGGCAAGAGCTTCGTCTGTCGCTCGGCCGCCGCGCAGCTCGAGAAGCGGGGCTACCCGACGGCCGTCGTGTCCGCGTCGGGCATTCCCGGCGAGGAGCTGCTCCGCACCATCGCCCTGGCCTTCGGTATCCGCAACGTCTCGCCCCACCGGCCCGAGGCCCTGGGCCAGCTGATCGAAGCCCTCGCCAAGGGCAAGGAGAAGGACAAGCACCCGGTCCTGTTCCTCGACAACGCCGAGTGCTTCGCGGACGGCCGCTGCCTCGACGAGCTGCGGGCGCTGCTCGACCTCTCCGCGGCCGACGGGCAGCCGCTGATGACCGTGGTCCTGTCGGGCCATCCGCGGGTGCGCGGCAGCCTCAAGCGGCGGCACAGCCTGGTGCAGCGGCTCGAGGTGGGCTACGAGCTCCTCCCGCTCGACGCGGAGGAGTGCAAGAGCTACATCCTGTTCCGCCTCCAGGCGGCGGGCGCGCCCGACCACCTGTTCGACGACCAGGCGATCGCCAAGGCGGCCAGTGTGGCCGAGGGCTTCCCCCGCCTGATCAACCGCATCTGCGACCTGGCCCTCCTCATGGGCATGATCGAGAAGCGCGACCGGATCACGGTCGAGCTGATCGACGACGCCTGCCAGGAGATGGAGGACCTGCGGCGGATCGGCGCCGGCCGGGGCGGTAAGGACGACGACCGCGACCGCGACCGCGACCGCGACCGCGACCGCGACCGCGACCGCGATCGCAGCCGCGACCGTGACCGCGACCGTGACCGCGACCGTGACCGCGACCGTGACCGCGATCGTGGGCGGCGCGGCCGCAAGGAGCGCTCGCGCGAGGAGGACGAAGACGAGAGCGAGGACGAGGACGAGTCGGGCGGCCGGCGCAAGCGGGGCCGGCGACGTCGGGGCCGCGGGCGCGGCCGCGCCCGCGAACGCGACCGCCCCGATCGCGGCCGCGCGGAGCGCGACGTCGACGAGACCCAGGACGAGGAGGACGAGGACTCCTACGGGTTCAACGCCGACGAGCACAA
>JAWLGW010000812.1:0-3822 GCA_041690735.1 Planctomycetota bacterium | reverse complement strand
GTACTAGCAGTCGCCTTCCCAATCGCGCTCGAGGTCGTGGTCGCGAGTGCGACGACCACGAGGACGACGACGAGGACGAGGACGAGCGCGACCACGAGCGCGACCACGAGGGATTCCGACCCCCAGATCCGAATCTCACCCCCTTATCGGGCCACGCCTTACACCCCTCGCCCACGCCCGCCCGATGAGTTACCCTAGCCCCACGACTTACGCTCGAACGGGCAGGGGACAGGGGGATCCAAAATGCGCGCCACGCGCCTTTGGGGAGCGTTGCTGGCCGCGGCCGCCTTGGCGGCCCCCGCGGCGGCGCAAGAGCAGCCTGAGAAGGCGCTCGAGAACAAGGTCACCTTCAGCTTCAGGGACACCGAGCTCCACCTGGTGATCGACGCCCTGCAGGCCGCGACCGGCGCCAACATCGCGCTGGACCCGCGTGTCGACCGGTGGCGGGCGAGCGTCACGGCGCAGGTCACCGACGAGCCGGGGTCCGCGATCGTCGAGGCGATCGAGGAGCAGCTCTCGCTCGAGCACACCACCTGGTGTGACGTCCTGTACCTGCACCCCGCGGGTCAGGCGCCGGGGGCCGAGCCGAAGGTGCCCGGCGGCGCGCCCGCGGCGCTCCTCGGCAAGCAGGTCTCCGTCGCCTACGAGCGGACCCCCCTCAGCGAGGTGGTCGCGAACCTCAAGGCGCGGGCGCAGGGCCTCGACTTCGTCCTCCCCGCTCGGGTGCGGATCCACGTCCGCAAGACGATGGGCGTCACCCTGCGCCTCAACAGGGTCCCGCTGGCCTCGGTGATCGCGCTGGTGGCGCGCGACCAGGGGCTCTCCTGGGCCTGGGAGAACGGGCGGATCGCCTTCTCGGTCGACACCGAGCAGCGCGACGTGACCGCCGACACGATCGACTACGACGTGGCTGGCGGGGACACCCTCAGCGGCGCCACGCCCACGGTCGACGTGGAGGCCGAGGTCCGTCGTCTGGCCAATCCCTCCACCCGCGACACGGCCGCCCGCATGCTCATGCGCGCGGGCAAGGGCGCGCTGCCCAAGGTGGCCCGGGTCCTGGCCACCGCCGACCCGGCCACGGCCTCGGCGGCCCTGCGGGTCCTGGAGGCGAGCGGCGACCCCTCCGAGTACGCCGCCGTCCTCAAGCTGTTCGCCGATACGGAGCGGTCCCTCGACCTCCGCAAGCAGGCCGGCCTCACCCTGGCGGCCATGAAGGCGCCCGAGGCGGTGCCCAGCCTGGTCGAGTTCCTCGACGACGTCTGGTTCGGGATCTCCGAGACCGCTCGGCGCGCGCTGGTCGCGACCGGTGAGCCGACGGTGACGCCCCTCGAGGAGCGCTGGGTCCGGGAGCTCGCCAAGCCCGAGCCCAAGGACGGCATCCTCTACCGGGGGCTGCTGATCTTCGGCGAGATCGGCGGCCAGCAGGCCCAGAACCGCCTGATCCGCGCCCTCGCGACCACCCGCGGCAGCCGGGCGGTGGCGATCCGCCACCACGCCGCCATGGGCCTCGGCTTCACCGGCGACCCCAAGGCGATCCTCCCCCTGGTCCGGGCCCTGGAGCGGGAGAAGGACTTCCTGGTCGCCAAGTACATTGCCCGCTCGCTCACCTGGATCACCGGCGAGGAGCTGCCGCCCAGCGGCGACCGCTGGCGCGCCTGGTGGAGCCAGGAGGGGCAAGAGAAGTACGCCCTGCAGGACACCGCCGACGACCTGCTCAAGGACCTCGGCGGCATGGTCGAGCTGCCGCTGGACGAGAACGGCTTCCCGATCCTGGAGTCGGACGACCAGCGCGCGCAGCGGCTGATCGCGCAGCTGCGCTCCCCCGAGCGCGACGCGCAGAAGGCGGCCGCCAAGTCGCTCGAGGCCATGGGCAAGTCGGCCCTGCCGGCGCTCCGGAAGGTCGAGGACGACCGGCAGATCGGCAGCATGGTGCGCTGGCTGATCGCCCGGATCGAGGCCCGCTGATCCGGGCTGCGTGAGCCCGCTCCACGCTCTGCGGCAAGGCTTCACGGCGCTCCACGCAGGCGACGACCTGCGTCGGATCGCCGCGCTCGCGCGTCGCCTGGTGGGGCGCGAGCGGGTGGTGCTGCCGGAGGGGCCGCCCGGGCCCCCGGGCGCCGACCTGCAGGCGTTGTTGACCGGCGACGACCGATCGCTCGACGTGGCGCTGGGCGCCTGCGCGATCGCGCAGGAGGACGAGCCGCACCTCGACGTGGGTCGCGCCGTCGACACGGTCGACGCCTGGGCCTGCCAGCTGCGCCTCCGCCTGCGCGGCGCGGGCTCCGACCCCCGGGCGCGGCAGTCGGCGCTCGACCGGTTCTTCTTCGAGGAGCTCGGCTTCTCGGCCGCCCCCTCGCGCACGTCGCGCTACGACGAGGACCGCCTGGCCGACCTGCTGCTGCCGCACGTGCTGCGGCGGCGGCGCGGGCACTGCGTCGGGCTGTCCACCCTGTACCTGGCCCTGGGCTATCGGGCGGGTCTGCCGCTGTTCGGCGTGTCGGCCCCGGGGCACTTCTTCGTGCGCTGGGAGGGCGAGGGCCTGCGCCGCAACATCGAGCTCACCTCGCGGGGGGCCGAGCACCCGGACGCCTACTACATGGAGCGGTTCGGGATCCGGCCCGCCCTGGTCGACCGGGGGGTCTACCTGCAGAGCCTGCGGCGGCGCGAGGTCCTGGTGGAGATCCTCAACAACCGGGCCAACTTCTACTGGGATCGGGGCGACGAGGCGCGGGCCATGCGCGACCTCGACCGGGTGGTGAACGTCAGCCACAACTTCTCCCGCGCCTACGTGGGTCGCGGCTTCCTGGCCCTGCAGCGCGGCGCCCTCGGCGTCGCCCGCCGCGACCTCGAGAAGGCCCTGGAGATCGACGCCGACGACCCGCGCGCGCACCTCCTGCTGGGGCAGGTGCACCTGCGGGCCGGCGACGTGCCCGCCGCCGAGGCGGCCTTCGAGCGGGCCACCGAGGCGGACCCGACCAGCGCCCTGGCTCAGACGTACCTCGGCCGGGTGTACGAGCTGCGCGGTCAGCACGATCGGGCGCTGGAGTGGCACCAGCAGGCCACCCGCACCGACCCCCGCTGCCACACGGCCTGGAACCACCTGGGCCTGGCCCGCCAGGCGATCGGCGACGCCGCGGGGGCCCGGCAGGCCTTCGCCGAGGCTCGCCGCGTGCAGCCGGCGAACGTGCGGGCCCGCGAGAACCTGGTCCTGCTCACCCGCGGCGGGTTCGACACGATCGCCTGGACGGCGCGCCCCGCCTTCTGGTCGCTGTGCCGGCAGTACGAGGCCCGTCTGCGCCAGGCCCCCGACGCCGCGGCGATCCGCGCCGCCTACGCCCGGTTCCTCCTGGGCGCCGGCCTCCGGCTGGAGCGGGGGCTGCAGGTCGCGCGGGAGCTGGTCCACGCCGCCGAGACCCCCCACCACCTCGAGCTGCTGGGGCAGCTTCAGGCGCGGCGGGGGGACGCGACCGCGGCCAGGGAGTCGCTGCGCCGGGCGATCGAGCTCGACCAGGAGCACGGCGGCGCCTTGAAGGCGCGGCTCGAGGCGCAGCTGACGCGGCTGGAGCGCGACCGGGCCACCTGAGCGCGCCCCCGCAAGCCCTTGATCGTTCGCCGGTTGCCGCCGCGCGGCGGGCGCACCCCTTGTCGACCTCTCCGCGGTGCCACACCTTTTCGATGTGACCACTCGAACGCGAGCGGACGGCAGGACCGTCTTCCTGGGGATCGACGTCGGGCGGCGCTCGGTCCATATCTGCAGCAACCTGGGCCACCAGAGCTCGATCACCGCCGACGCCATAGGCGCCGCCGAGGACTGGGTCGAGC
>JAWLGW010000811.1:0-3827 GCA_041690735.1 Planctomycetota bacterium | reverse complement strand
TCGCCACGGGCCTGCGCGCTCGTCCGGCCCGCTGCGCGATCGAGGGGCGACCGTCGGGCTGGGGCAAGGGGCACGCCGTCCTGCACATCCTCAACGAGCTGTTCGGCCAGGACTGGACGGAGCGGGTCGGCGTCATCTACGCTGGCGACGACGAGACCGACGAGGACGCCTTCGAGGTCCTCGCCGGGCTCGGGACCACCTTCCGGGTGGGCCTGGCCGAGCGCGACACCGCGGCTTCGCGTCGGCTGGAGAACCCGGCCACCCTCCACGCCCTGCTGCAATGGATCAGCCGCTTCAAGCAAGCCTGACACACCGCGCCGCCCCCGCCCCTCGCCCCAGCCGCCCCGTCGGCGACGACGACCCGACCTGGTATCGGGACGCCGTGGTGTACGAGGTGCAGGTCCGCTCGTTCTGCGACAGCGACGGCGACGGCGTGGGGGACCTGCGCGGGCTCACCAGCAAGCTCGACTACCTGCAGGACCTCGGCGTCACGGCCCTGTGGCTGCTGCCGTTCTACCCCTCGCCCCTGCGCGACGACGGCTACGACATCTCCGACTACACCGGGGTCCACCCGCAGGTGGGGACGCTGGAGGACTTCCGCCGCCTGCTGGAGGAGGCGCACGCCCGGGGGCTGCGCGTCATCACGGAGCTGGTGCTCAACCACACCTCGGACCAGCACCCGTGGTTCCAGCGGGCGCGCGAGGCGCCGCCCGGGAGCCCCCAGCGCGACCTGTACGTGTGGAGCGACGACCCCGACCGCTACCAGGGGGTGCGGATCATCTTCTCCGACTTCGAGCACTCCAACTGGACCTGGGACCCGGTCGCGCAGGCCTACTACTGGCACCGCTTCTACTCCCACCAGCCCGACCTCAACTTCGACAACCCGGCGGTCCGCGAGGCGCTGCTGGAGGTGGTCGACTTCTGGTTCGGGTTGGGGGTCGACGGCCTGCGCCTCGACGCGGTGCCCTACCTGTTCGAGCGCGAGGGCACCAGCTGCGAGAACCTGCCCGAGACCCACGCCCTCCTCAAGGCGCTGCGGGCCCACGTCGACCAGCGCTTCCCGGGGCGCATGCTGCTGGCGGAGGCGAACCAGTGGCCCGAGGACGCGGTCGCCTACTTCGGCGACGGGGACGAGTGCCACATGGCGTTCCACTTCCCCGTCATGCCGCGCCTGTTCATGGCGATCCTGCAGGAGGACCGCTACCCGATCGTCGACATCCTCGAGCAGACGCCGCCCCTGCCCGATGGTTGCCAGTGGGCCATGTTCCTGCGCAACCACGACGAGCTGACGCTCGAGATGGTGACCGACCAGGAGCGCGACGCCATGGTCCGGGTGTACGCCGAGGACCCCCGGGCGCGGATCAACCTGGGGATCCGCCGGCGGCTGGCCCCGCTCCTCGGGGGCCACCGCAGCAAGATCGAGATCATGAACGCCCTGCTCCTCTCGCTGCCGGGGACGCCGGTCGTGTACTACGGCGACGAGATCGGCATGGGCGACAACATCTACCTGGGCGACCGCGACGGCGTGCGCACGCCCATGCAGTGGAGCGCCGACCGCAACGCCGGCTTCTCGCGGGCCAACCCGCAGCAGCTCCACCTGCCGGTGATCATCGACCCGCAGTACCACTACGAGGCGGTGAACGTGGACCTGCAGCAGGCCTCCACCGCCTCGCTGCTGTGGTGGACCAAGCGGCTGATCGCGCTGCGCAAGCAGCACCCGGCCTTCGGGCGCGGCGCCCTGCGGATCCTGCAGCCGGACAACCGCAAGGTGCTGGCCTTCCTGCGCGAGCACGCCGCCGGGGAGAGGGGCGAGACCCTGCTGGTGGTGGTCAACCTGTCGCGCCACGTCCAGTGCGTCGCGATCGAGCTGGCCGAGTTCGCCGGGCAGGCGCCGCGCGAGCTGCTGGGGGAGGCGCGCTTCCCGCCGATCGGCGACGACCCCTACTTCCTGACCCTGGGCGGCCACTCCTTCTACTGGTTCACCCTCGAGCCGGGCCCCCACGCGCGGCCCGAAGGGCCGGCGGAGGAGGTCGAGCTGTCGCTCCCCCACGCCGCCGACGGCGCCGAGCCGGAGTGGCCGGGCGTCGCCTTCTACGAGGCGGCGCGGCGGCCGCTGGACCGGGCGCTGGAGCGCTTCCTCGACCGGCGCCGGCGGGCAGGGATCGGCGGGCAGGCGCCGCTCGAGGTGCGCGTGCGGGACTGGTTCGGCCTCACGGGTGCGGACGCCTGCGCCCTGGCGCTGGTCGAGGCCCGCTTCGCCGACGGCGCCAGCGAGACGCACGTCCTCCCGCTCGCCCTGACCTGGGGCGAGGCCGCCCGGCAGCGGCAGGCGGAGCGACCCGGCGAGGGCGTCACCTGGGTGAGCGACGTCCACCGCGGGCGAGGTCTGATCCACCTGGCCGGGCAGGAGGCGCTGGTCGCGCGGGCGCTGCTGCGCTGCTTCGCCTGGCGGCGGCCGCTGCAGGGGCGGACCGGCGAGCTGGTCTCGCGGGTGCAGGGGAGCGATCGGGCGGCGCTGGAGGCGTTCGACGTCGATGCGGCGCCGCTGCGCTGCGAGGAGCGCTCCAACTGGATCCACAGCTGGGGGGATCGGTGGGTGCTCAAGCTGCAGGCCCGGATCGAGGAGGGGCCCCACCCCGAGGAGGAGCTGGTTCGCCACCTGTGGGCGACCGGCTTCGAGCACCTGGCGCCCCTCGACGGCGCGCTGCGGGTCCGCGGCGCCGAGGGGCGAGAGCTGCAGGTCGCCACCCTGCATCGCGCCGTGCTGCACGAGTGCGACCTGTGGGAGTACACCCTCGACCGGCTGGGCACCTTGCTCGAGGAGGCGGTCCTGGGCCCGGGCGCGCCGCCTCCCGAGGTGCTCCCCCAGCGCGACGCGCCCGCGCCCGCCGAGGCGCGCGAGCGGCTGGAGCCGCTGCTCGGGGTCCTGGCGCAGCTGGGACAGCGGCTGGCGGCGCTCCACCGCGCGCTCGCCGCGGCCCCCCCCGCCTTCTACCCCGAGCCGTTCACGGAGCACACCCGGCGCGGGCACTACCAGAGCCTGCGCAACACCGTGGCCCGGGTGCTGCACGCGCTGGAGGACCGGCTCGACCGGGCGCCCGGCGAGGCGCGCGAGGCGGCCCAGCGGCTCCTCGCCCGGCGCGCGGAGCTGCTCGAGCGCCTGCGGCCGGTCCTGAGGTCGCCGCTCGCCGCGGCGCGCATCCGGGTGCACGGGCACCTGCACCTGGGGCAGCTGCTGTTCACCGGGCGCGAGGTGCTGTTCGTCGACTTCGAGGGCCTCCCCCACCGGCCGCTGATCGAGCGCCGCCGCAAGCAGCCGGCGCTGGCGGATGTCGGCGGCGTGGTCGCTTCGCTGCGGCGCGCCGCCTGGGCCGCGCTCGGCTCGCCGCAGGTCCGGGCCGAGGACCGGGCGACGGCGGAGCCCTGGCTGCGCTGGTGGCTCCAGTGGGTCGAAGGCGCCTTCCTCACCGCCTACGCCCAGGGGGTCCGGGGAGCTCCCTTCGCGCTCCCCGCCGGCGTGGACGCGGCGCCCCTGATCGACGCCTACGCCCTGCACCAGGGGCTGCTGGAGCTGGAGCTGGAGCTGCTCCAGGGTCGGACACCGACGGCGGCGCGGCTGCGGGCGGTGGGGGCGGTCGCCCCGTGAGGGCGCCCGGGGCGCGCCCGCTGGGAGAGGGGCGCTGGGAGCTTTCGGTGTGGGCGCCCCGCGCCACCCAGGTGACGGCGGTCCTGGAGCGGCGCCGCGAGCCGCTCGCCTCCGAGGGCGGCGGCTGGTTCACGGGCGTGCTGGAGGGGCTGGCTCCTGGGGACCGGTACGCGCTCGACCT
>JAWLGW010000810.1:0-3828 GCA_041690735.1 Planctomycetota bacterium | reverse complement strand
GCCCGAGATCTGCCCGGTCCTGCGGCGCCGGGCCCGGGCGGTGGTCTTGAGGCGCTCCTCGCCCTCCTTGCCGCCCAGGCTGGGGACCGCCGGCTGCGGGCCCACCTCTTCCAGGTACAGCGCCGTGTCCTGACCGAGAGGCGCGTCGCCGAGCAGCTCCCGGCGGAGGGCGTCGATCGCGGGGCGGAAGCGAGGCTCGACGTGATCGAGGTGCCGGCGGCGGTCCGCGATCTCCCAGAAGTTCTCGGCGCGGGCGGTAATGATCTGCGTGAAGGCGTCCCGCAGCCGGTTCGGCTTCACCTTGTGCAGCTCGTCCAGCAGGATCTGGATCGGCTCCTCCTCGCCCCGGAACTTCAGCTTCGCCGCCAGGATGATCTGGGCCTTCATGACGCCCGGCATCTCCAGGAGCGTCGCCTGGTCCCGATCGAGGTTGGCGAACAGGCGCAGGAGCTCGGCGCGGCCCGGCGCCTCCTTCTGGTAGGCCAGGTCGCAGATCGACGCCAGGTCGTAGGCCACCACGTTGATCAGGTACCCCATGCCCATGCGGACCGCCTGGTGGCCGTAGTAGTCGAGGAAGAAGGCGATCTGCCGGGTGAGGCGGGTGTCGATGTCGAGCAGGTCCTCGGCCAGCCGCCGGTACTGGTACACGAACTTGTAGAAGGCGTCGGGGTGGCGGTCCTTGAGCGCCTGCCGGAGGAAGGTGTTGAAGTGCAGCACCACCATCTCGCGGGGCCCGAGGTCGTGCCGCTCGGCGGTGCGCTTGCCGAAGTGGCGGGTCAGCGCGGCGATCCGCGCCACCAGGTCGGGGAGGCGCTCCATGGCCAGGGGGAGCACCAGCTGCAGCTCCTGCAGCAGCGCGACCTCGACCACCGCCCGCTGCCGCTCCACCTCCAGCGCCAGCTCGGGACCCAGGCCGAGCGAGTGGGCCGCCTCGGCGGTGGCGAGCGAGCGGGGCAGCACCTCCTTGCGCGCCTGGTAGGCGTCGAACACCGAGCGCATGGCCTGCAGGCACTCGTAGGCGGTGTCGCGGTCGTAGCGCTCCACCGAGCGGAGCGTGATGTTGCCGAGGTACTGGATGTTCTTGATCGCCTGCGCGATCGCGTGGCTGCAGGCGGCGCGATCGCTGGCCTGCACCGCCGCCACCAGGTTGTCCTGGATCTCGCCCTCCAGCCGGCGCACGATCGTGGTCGGGACCAGGAAGCGGAGCACGTACAGCAGGTAGGGGCCGATCGTGACCACCCCGACCAGGGCGATCCCCAGGCACACGAACAGGCGCAGCGGGATGTCACCGGGGTTGGGGCCCGCGAGCACCCACCGGTTCCACAGGATCGCCGCGTTCGCGACGGCGTAGTAGCCGATCACCAGCCGGTTGAGGCGGTCGCCCAGGAAGATCTCGATCAGCTTGGGGGTGTAGACGTTGGCGGTCAGCGGGATCGCCAGGGCGCACAGGGCCACCAGCATGGAGAACGCGACGCCCAGGAACCGGCCGAAGTCCGACAGGACCTTGCCCGCGTTGTCGACCTCGGCGTGGCCCTCGATCCGAGCGGCCAGGACCGGCCCCACGTGCGGGACCATGTCCAGGGCCAGGACGGCCAGGAACACCAGGGCCAGCGCCAGCCATGCGGTGGCGAAGCGGCGGCCGGGTTCGTTGGTGAGGCGTTCCATGCTCACGGGGGATGCTAGGACGCGTCGGCGAGCATCGCCAGGCCGGCAGAAACCACACTGACAGCTCGCCGCGCTCGGGCGCGTCCGGCGTATCCTCTCCCGAGCACCGGAGCTCCCGCGTGATCCGCCCCGCCGCCGACGCCCGACCGAACTCGACCGAGCTGCGCGCCCTGGTGCGCCTGGCCATTCCGGTGGCGATCACTCAGCTCGGCTTCCTCACCATGGGGCTGGTGGACACCTGGATGGTCGGCCGCCTCGGCCCCGCCGAGCTCGGCGCCGTCGCCCTGGCAGACTCGATCCTGTTCACCCTGCTGGTCCTCGCCATGGGGGTCGTGGGCGCCCTCGACCCCCTGATCTCGCAGGCCCACGTAGCGGTCGACCCGGCCCGCTGCGCCGCGGCCTGGCGCGCGGGGCTCCGCCTGTCGGTCGCCCTCTCGGTGCCCCTGGTCGCGGGTGTCCTCGCCCTGGGCCCGGCCCTGGAGCGGTTCGGCGGCCAGGACCCCGAGGTGGTCCGCGCCGCGGTCGACTACCTCATCCCCCGCTGCCTGGGGGTGCTGCCCAGCCTGTGGTTCATGGCGAACCGCTGCCTCCTCAACGGGGTCGGCTCGACGCGCCCCGCCATGGTGGTGACGCTGCTGGCGAACCTGGTCAACGGCGCCCTCGACTGGGCGTTGATCTTCGGCCACTGGGGCCTCCCGGCGCTGGGCGTCGCCGGCTCGGGGCTCGCCACCGCCGGGAGCTCGTGGTTCATGTGCCTGGGGCTGCTGGCCTGGATCCGGTGGCACCCCGCCTACGCGCCGTACCGGGCCCCGGCGCCGCCGTCGCGCGCCCTGGTGGGGCGCGCCCTGCGGATCGGGCTGCCGATCGGCCTGGCGCAGACGGTCGAGGTGGGCGCCTTCTCGGTGTGCGCGATCTTCATGGGCTGGCTGAGCGTCACCGCCCTCGCCGCGCACGTGATCGCCCTCAAGATGGCCTCGACCAGCTTCATGGTGGCGGTCGCCCTGGGGATCGCCACCAGCATTCGGGTGGGCAACCTCGTCGGCGCCCGCCGGCCGCTCGAGGCCCAGCGCGCCGCCTGGACCGGGCTCGTGGCCGGGCTCGTCTGCATGAGCGTCAGCGCGGCGGTGTTCGTGGCGGCGGGGACGCCGATCGTCGCCGCCTTCACCGAGGACGCCGCGGTGATCGCGCTGGGCGCCCAGCTGATGCTGATCGCCGCCGCCTTCCAGCTCGTCGACGGCGCTCAGGCCATAGCGTCGGGCGCGCTGCGCGGCGCCGGCGACACCCTGCGCCCCCTCCTCGCCCAGGCCGCTGCCCACTGGGGCGTGGCGATCCCCCTCGGCGCCGGCCTCGCCTTCGGGTACGGCCTGTCCCCCGAGGCCGGGGCGCGGGCGATCTGGTGGGGTCTGGCCCTGGGCCTGGCGGTGGCGGCGGCGCAGCTCACCCTGCGGGTGCGGCACATCCACCGCACCCGGCCGCTGGAGGAGGAGGAGGAGGCCGAGCCGTGCCTGCCGGAGGGCGTCCCCGCCGAGGCGCCGGCTTAGGGCCCGGAAGGAGATAACTCGATCGAGCTCGTCGAGGCATCGCCGTTCCTGGCAAGGCGCGAGGAGGTCCAGCAGCGCGCGCATTGTGAGCTCCGAGCAACGCAGCCAGGGACGGCGAGGACCGGCGAGATCGATCGAGTTATTGACTGACGGGCCCTTGGCGTCGCGACGCTGAAGAGAGTGGTTAGCGAGCAAAGTAGGAAAGCAGGAGAAGAGCCCTCTCTCCTACTTTCCTCGCTGATCCATTCTTCCTTCTTCGAGGCAGGAGCGCTTCTCGGTCAGGACCCGCTGCGCTTCGCCAGGAAGCCATCGATCTCGGCCACGCACCGGTCGAGGTCGTCGTTGACCACCTGGAGGTCGTAGCGGAAGGCCTGCCCGATCTCGCGCTCGGCGGACTCGAGCCGGCGGGCGATCTCCCCGGGGGATGTGTCGGCGCGCGCCTCCAGCCGGCGGCGCAGCTCGTCCACGCTCGGCGGGTGGAGGAACACGCTCACCACCGGGAAGCCCTTCTCTCGCAGCTGCGCGGCCCCCTGGACGTCGATGTCCATCACGAGATCGCGCCCCTGTGCCAGGCTCGCCGCGACTCGGTCGCGCCGCGTGCCGTACCAGTGGCCATGGACGC
>JAWLGW010000809.1:0-3829 GCA_041690735.1 Planctomycetota bacterium | reverse complement strand
AGCTGGTCGCGCGCCGAGGCCCGGCGTCCACCCCACCCTCCGGCGAGCCGATCAAGTAACTACACCAGCGCGCGCAGCCCCGCCGCCACGTCGGGGTAGCGCAGCGTCACGCCGAGCTCCTGCTTGATCCGCGCGTTCCGCACCCGCTTGCGGTCGGCGAAGAACTCGGCCAGCGCCGGGGCGACCGTCCCGTCCAGGGGCTCGAGCGGCGGCGGCGCCACGCCCAGCAGCGCGCAGGCGAGCTCGATCACCTCCGCCTGAGGCGTGGGACGGTCGTCCGCCAGGTTGTAGATCCGGCCGGGCGCGGGGGCGGCCAGGGAGGCCTGCAGCACGGTCGCCGCATCCTCGACGTGGATCCGCGAGAAGACGTGCCCGGGCGCCTCGAAGCGGCGCGCGGCGCCCGCGCGGACCCGCTCGAGCGCCGAGCGGCCGGGCCCGTAGATCCCCGCCAGACGAAACACGTGGACCGGCAGCGCGTCGGGCCCCCGCGCCAGGGCCAGCCACTCGGCCTCGGCCGCCAGCCGGCGCCTGCCGCGGGGGCCGGTCGGGGCCGGCGGGTCCTCCTCGCTCACCCACTCGCCGCCGCGATCGCCGTACACGGCCGTCGAGGAGAGGTAGCCGATCCAGCGCGGCGGCGTGCGCCTCAGGGCGTCTCGGCATTGCCGCAGCACCGGGTCTCCCTCGGCGCCCGGGGGAGCGGACACCAGCACCGCGCGAGCGCCGCCCACCGCCTCGGCGTAGGAGGCGAGGGGCCGCTCGTCGTCCAGCAGGTGCGCCTCGAAGCCCGCCCGCTCGAGGTCCGCTCGCCGCTGCGGACTGCGCGTGGTCCCGGCCACCTGCCAGCCGTCGCCCTGCAGGCGACGCCCCAGCGTCTGCGCCACGTAGCCCAGGCCGAAGCAAAACAGCCGCCGCTCGCACGGCACGGCAGCACCTACCTCAAGGGCATCCGCACGAGCTCGCGGAAGCCTCTCGCGACGACGACCTGCACCCCGACCTCACGCAGCCGCCCGTTGGCCGCCGCGGCGCTGCGGCCGCCGAGCAGGAAGCGCACGCGGGAGTGTCGCTGGACCAGATCGACCAGCGCGTCCTCGTGGGCGCTCAACACCGGCTGGCGGGCGACGGACAGCGCGACCACCGTGGGGCGCAGCCGCTCGATGGCGCCCTCCAGGTCTGTCAGGGGGAGCGCGGCGCCGAAGAAGCTCACCCGGAAGCCCCGCCTGGCCAGGGCGTAGGCGGCCAGCAGCGCGCCCAGCTGATGCTGCTCATTGGGGAGGCAGGCGATCAGAGCCCGCGGCGAGCTGCCGTTGAGGCCGTCGTTGGCGGCGTCGAGCAGGCCGAGCAGCCGCCCCTGCATCTTGGTGCTCGCCAGGTGCTCCCCCGCCACGCTGCACCGCCCCTGCGCCCACCACTCGCCGATCGACACCAGGGCGGGCTCGAGGACGTCCTGCACGGTGGCGTCGGGGCTGAGCACGGCGAACGCCTGATCCAGCGTGTGATCCAGGGCCCGCCCGTCCACGGCGGCGGCCGCCTCGACCAGGTGTTGCACCCAGCCGCCGCTCCGCGCGTCCCCAGGCGACCCCGCGACCGCCTCCGCCTCCTCCAGCGCGCCCGGGGCGCCAGGACCCTCCAGCAAGGCGGGCCGCCCCAGCGCAGCGATCTCACCGATCGACCGGCCGCGGTCCAGGAGGAGGCGGACCCGGCGCAACACCTTGAGGTCGTCCTGCGTGTAGAGGCGGTGCCCGCCGGCGGTCCGCTCGGGCACGAGGAGCCCGTGGCGCCGCTCCCAGGCGCGCAGCACCGCCGGCGAGAAGCCGGTCAGCTGCGCGATCGTGCCCATCTTGTAGGCCTGCGGCGAACCGGAGTTACCCATGGACCACCCATCGCCACCCTACCCCCTCGCGGCGCCGCGTCAAGGTTTTGTTACGATCGGCCTCCTTCCTGGCAGGGACTTACGTCGTGGTGGCCGTGTCTAAAAACTACACAGCCAGTCGCCAGGCAGATTCCGGATGGAACCTCTGTTCGTCTTCCGTTCGGCGCGGCGACGCGCCGCCTCGGCAGGTAGGGCGGTGCTGGGCGCGACGATCGAGGTGCCGATCCGCGAAGGCAGCCAGGGCGCCGCGAGGACGTCCGGCGCGCGGGGTGCGTCCGGCGTGGCGGCGCCCGCGCGACGCGGTATGGTGGCCCCGCGTGTCCTCGACCAGGAGGTCTCGGTGCTGCGCAGCATCCTGGTGCCGCTCGACGGGTCGGAGTTGGCCGAGCGTATCCTCGAGCACCTCGGGCGCATCCTGCTCAAGGAGGACGTCGAGGTCGTGCTGCTGCGCGTGGTCGAGCCAGGTGACCTGGCGGCCGAGCGGACCGAGCAGGCCCAGGCCTACTTGAAGCGAATCGAGCGCATCGTGGCGGGCGAAGGGCCGCAGGTGGTGACGATCCTGCGTCGAGGCGACCCGGCCGCCGAGATCGTGACCCTCGCCACCGAGCGCCGTCCCTCGCTGGTCGTCATGGCCACCCACGGGCGCAGCGGGCCGCTGCGGTGGCTGCGCGGCAGCGTCGCGGAGCGGGTGCTCCGCTCCTGCCCGGTGCCGCTCCTCCTCAGCAACCCGCGCGGGTTCGACGACCCCGACCCGGGCTTCCCCCGCATCGTGGTCCCCTTCGATGGCTCGGAGCGGTCGGGCGCGATCCTCCCCCTGGTGGAGGCCTTCGCCCGCACCTACGAGTCGCTGGTGACGCTGCTCCACGTGGCGAGCGAAGCGACGCCCCTGCCGATGGGCGCCCCGACCGTGGCGACCGGCATCATCCCCACCGACGAGGAAGCCGAGGAGGTCCTCGCCCCGGCCGTGAAGTTCCTGCGCCGCGCCGGGGTCGAGGTCGAGCCGCAGGTCGCCCGCGGCGATCCCGCCGACGAGGTGCTGGCCGCGGCCGAGGAGGCCTCGCTCGTCATGATGACCACCCACGGCCGCAGCGGCATGGACCGCTGGCTGTTCGGGTCGGTCGCCGAGAAGGTGCTGCGGAGCTGCACCCGGCCGCTGGTCGTCCTGCGGGCGGGAGAGCTCTCGCCCCCGGGCGAGGCGCGCGAGACACTGCAGGCGGAGGGCTCATGAAGCGGTTGCAGAAGATCCTGGTCGGCCTCGACGAGACCCCCGCCGCGGCAGACGCCTTCCGCGAGGCGTGCGCGGTCGCCAAGACCTTCGGCTCGGTGCTGCACTTCGTGCGCGGCGTCGAGGAGGACGAGCTCAGCGCCGGGTTCGAGGTCGAGGCCCGTCAGGCAAACCGCCTGTTCGAGGAGAAGGCGACCCTGGCGCAAGCCGAAGGCGTGGCAGTCGCCGAGGCCTGGCACGTCCGCGCCGGCGAGCCGTCGGCGGTGGTGATCGAGGTCGCGCGCGAGCTGGACGCCGACCTGAGCGTGCTGGGCGCGGGTGAGAAGACGACCCTCGACCGGGTGTTGCTGGGGAGCGTGGCCGAGCGGGTGACCCGGGAGGCCAAGCGCCCCGTGTGGCTGGTCCACCCGGGCAAGGCGCACACCGAGTTCGAGACCCTGCTGTGCGCGGTCGACGCCTCCGACCCGGCCAAGGAGGCCCTGGCAGGGGCGCAGTTCCTGGCGCGGACGTTCGTGGCCAAGCTCGTCCTGCTGACCGTCGTCCCGCCGGGCGCGGCGAGCGAGGCGCGCCAGAAGCTCGAGCAGGCGGCGCACGCCTTCGACCTGCACGGGACCCAGCATGAGTTCCTGGTGCGTGAAGGCAAGCCGGCGGTCGAGATCGTCGAGGCCGTGCGGGAGACCGGGTGCGACCTGCTGGTCATGGGCTCGGCCGGGCGTAGCGGGATCAGCTCATGG